>JAESQQ010000272.1 GCA_016765095.1 Planctomycetota bacterium
GAGGACGCGTCCTGGCGGGCGCGGTTCCCCGAAGGCGCTTACCAGCGGGCCAAAGAGCTCCGCCGGATCCTCGCGGCGCGAGCCCAGCCGCCGCCGCAAGCGGCCTGAGCCGTTGCGGGCAGGCTCCTTCCTCCACAAGCCCGCGCATTCGACCTCGCTGAGCCCCCGCGCCCAGCGAGGCGCTTTCGTGTACCCACTCGAGCAGCCGGTGGTGGCGGAGCGGCCGCCAAGAGGGCGTTCGGGGACGGTTCCGCGCTGCGGGCGGGTCGACAATGACCCTCTCCCTGGGACCGGTTCGGCGGGGACCGGTTCGGCGGGTTGGTTAGGCGCTTCGGATTCGGAAGGACCAGCGGCGCCGCTCTGCGTCTCGGGCGTCCGTTTGGATCAGGATCTCGTCCCCGAGCGCGAAGGTTGGGCCTTCTCCTTCTCGCGGCGCGAGGACGGTGTTGTCGCGACTGGGGGCGTAGCTGCAGCCGAAGCTTGCCTCTAGATCCGCTCGGTAGACTTTGAGCTCGATCGGGAAGTCGTCGAGGGCTACGTAGAGCCGCGAGCCGCGGAGGCCAAACACACTCCCGGCTCTTATCGGACGATCCTCGGCGGAGAGCGAGAGGTCGTCAGCCAGGAGCTGGTCGATCGCCAGGCCATGGGCCTCCTTGGTCAGGGCCCGCTGTCGTTTTTTTGCCTCGTTTGCAGCGGTGATCGCACGCGTTCGGAGCTCTAGGTCGTCGGCTGAGTCACTCGGCGTCGCGAGACCGAGGCGCTCGAGCCCCTCCTTGTGCGTGAAGATCCCAACGACCTCTCGCATGGGCGCCGAGAAGCGCGCGTAGCCGTCGACCCCCAGAGCATGGTGCAAGCCGGACTTCGCCTGGAAAGTCGAGGCGCGGTTCGCATAGCGAATCTGGCGACGGATCGTGGCCACGACCCGCGTGTGACTTCCCTTGGCCTCGATTCGCCTCAGGTAAACGGCGAGCTCCTCGTCGCCACGCGCCCAGCGCCAGGCAGCGTCGAGCCTACGCTGGGCGACAATGGCGTCTATGACCCCCTCCAACTCGCCCAAGCGCCGCAGCAAGGGCGGCGGGTGGACGCGGAATACCGGCTGAACGTGCTCGAGGGCGGCCCCGGCCTGGAGAACGTCGGCCCCCTCCATGTTGCAGAGGAGAGAGATCTGCTCGTTCCAGCGCTCGACTTCATTGCGCCGACGGACACCGACCAAGAACCGCTCGCCGCCCTCCTCGAGCGCGACCGAGAGCTCGCTGCGGTCGTACTCCACGACCCCGCGGGCACGCGCCAACTCGATCCTGAGCTCGCCCACGACGCGGAGCAGGTCGAGAGACTCGGCGTACTCCTGCCCCGCGATCGGGCTCTCGCCTGGAGCGTCGTGATACGCCTGGACACCGGGATAGCTGAGCTTGGCGCGGCTGCGGATTCGAGCCCGCTCAATCGTGGTCCGGAGCGAACGCGCCTCGGCGTCGAGCTCGAGCACGAACACCAGCGCGCGCCGGTCAACGTCGGCGTTGAGCGAGACCAGGTCCTCCGAGAGCTCGGCCGGGAGCATGGGGACGCAGAGCCCGGGCAAGTAGTAGCTCGTCCCTCGCTGAAGGGAGGCCTCCATGAGCGCAGTCTTGGGGCGCACGAAGTGGGCCGCGTCAGCCAGGGCGTAGTAGACCGTGAACCCCTGCTCCGTTCGCTCGACGTAGAGCGCTTGGTCGAGGTCCAGGCTGTCGTCGTTGTCGATCGTGACGAAGGCCAGGTCACGGCGATCGATGAGGGCCGGGTCGTCGATCCCGGGGTCGGCCACGATCTTCGCGACCTCGGCTCGAACCTCGGGGGAGTGGATCGGGTCGACGCCGTGGCGAGCAAGGAGCCGGTAGAGGCTGGCGCGGGCCGTGTCCGGCGCCGCGAGCACGCAGGGTGTCCCGTCCTCGACGCGCAGGATAGAGCCAGTCGGGAGCGCCGGGTCAAGGGGCTGGCTCTGCTCTGGATCGAAGAGGCCTCGCGCGAGGCGTCCGTCGTTGACGACGTGCGCTAGAAACGCCGCCACCCTAGCCTCCCAGCATCGCGCGGACGGTCGCCTTGAGCTCGTCCGCGGTCCAGACCGGGATCACCTCTTCGAGGAAGGCTCGCTCCTCCTCGGGATCGACCCGCGTGACACCTGCGCGGAGGTCTGCTTTGGCCGCCGCGTAGCCGGCGGGGGGGTGCTTGGCGAGGCCTTCGAGGCACTCCTTCGCGCGGAGTTCGGCGTCCTCGGGAGACGCGAGTTCGTCGAGGAGCCCGAGCCGCAAGGCCTCCTCTGGGCTGTGGAGCTTGGCCGGGAGCACGACGCGGTCGAGGCTTGGGAGCGCGTAGCGAAGCATGCGGAGCAGGCGGGCGGGGAACCGGAGCCCGAGCGCGATCTCGTTGAGTCCGATCCGGGCGCGAGGTGCGTTGGCGCCGACGCGGTAGTCGCAGCAGAGAGCGAGGACGAGGCCCCCAGCTATCGCGTGGCCGTTGACGAGCGCGACCGTCGGTCCGGGGTAGTCGAAGAGCTCCGCCGAGAGGTCGCCCAGGAGGCGGAGGAACCTCTCCATGCCCGCCGCGTCGAGGGCCGCGACTTCTCTGAGGTTGAGGCCAGCTGAGAAGGAGTCGCCACCCCCGCGGAGGAGGATCGGCTGTCCTTCAGCGGCGCGGATCTGCTCGAGGAGCTGTGTCATGAGCTCCGAGCCGAGCGCGTTCTTGCCCGGTCCTTCAATGGTGATCTCGATCATGCGTCCGCCCCTTCGTCGGGCTCGGGGGTGAGGTCAGGAACGTTGGCCCAGTCGACCCCTTCTAAGGCCGGCGGTTCGACGCCCCAGGCGTTCGCGAAGTATCTGATCGTGGAGAGCTCTTCTTGGGCGACCTCTTCGTCGGCGGCGGCGAGCGTCGCGAGTTCGTCGAGGAGCCGGGACCGGAGCTCTGGGTGCGTCAAACCATCCGCGAGTTGATCCAAGTCGTGCCCCTCGAGGTCCCGCTCGCCGAGCGCGACGGAGAGCTCGCTCGCGGCGAGGTGGATTTGCTGGAGTTCGCGCTCGTCGGCGACTCCGTCGGCCCAAGCCAGCGAGGTCAGGATTCGAAGGAAGGACTTGCGCTCGCTGCGCGGAGCATCAGCGCCGCGGGTGTCGTCACTCATGGGATCTCCCGGCGCTTGGCGCCGCCGAGATCCTACCGGCCAGGAAGGGGCGTCACCGCCAGGTTGCACCAACCCTCGACGGGTCGGGGCAGATAGCGCGCGTCGCCAAGGAGGAGGCGGAGGTCCTCACCTGGCCTCGGTCGGAGCTCGGAGACGAAGGGGATGCGCGCGAAGCTCTTCCAGGCCACGTGTTCTCGTGTCCCCTCGACGCGGCGGAGGCCTGGGTGATCGAGGCGGCGAGGGAGGGGATCGGGGTCGACCCAGATCCTCGGCTCGAACAGATCGACGCTGACCGAGTAGACCTCCTCTTGCGTCGCGACGAGGGCAGAGAATCGCCAGGGGATCGCCGGGGCGGGGTGGGTCGTGCTGAGGAGGATCGGCGCCTCGGTTTTCTGGGCGACGGCGGCGCGGGCGCTGGCGTCGCCCGCTCGCTGGAAGGCCCCCAACACAACGAGGTAGACCGCGACTGCCACCAGGCCGGCCCAGGCGAATCTCTGCCGGGCGCGGTTTGGGACGAAGCCAAAGTGCCGCACGATCAGGATCGCGAGGAAGGCCGTCCCCCAGAGCCAGGCCACCGCTCTGGGGGCGCGGTCGGTGCTGAACAGGACGCCGAGAGCGAGGAAGAACGCAGCCCCCCAACCCACACGCGCCAGCCCTTCGCACACGCGGCCTCGAAGCTCAGCGGCCGGCGCCTCCTCCTCTCCCAAGGCGACTCCTGCGGCCTCCTCCGCGCCGGCGAGGTCTCCCGCGCTCGCCTTGGAAAGCACGTCTTCGAGCACGTCGGCCCCGCGGGGCGCTGCGCTTGGGGCGAGGGGCCGAGGGCCAGGAGCGCCGAGGCACGCGGCGAAGCCGAATCCGAGCCAAAGCCAGGGGTCGACGATGAAGGCTAGGTCCCCGTAGAAGCGAGCGTCCGAGAAGGGGAGGAAGGGGCGAACCCCGTAGGTGTTGAGCGAGTCGAGCAGGAGGTGGCTGAGGAGTCCGATCGCGGCTGCGAGCCATAGCCCCCGGAAACGGAGTGGCTCACCTCCTCGTCGCATGAGGCGGGCGATCCCAAAGATCGCGCCCGCGAGCAGGAGGGACTCGAGGGCCAACCCGGGGAGGGCGTGGGTCAGACCTCGGTGGTGGCAGAGGTAGTAAGGGCGACCCCCAAAGGGGAACCCGAGCACGTCGAGGTCTGGGAGGTTCGCGCCGAGGACGACCCCGAGCGTCGCCAGAGGACTGAGGCGGTCGGCTCCGGCGCTAGCCAGGGCCAATCCGCAGAGGGTATGGGCCGCGTTTTCCAGAGCTCGCTCATTTCCGGTGGCGTCGACCGAGGCTGACCATAGCGGTTGCCCTCTGGTTTGAGCCGGTTGCCAGCGCTAATGTGATTCAGCGGCCGCGCTCCACGGCCGCGAGGCGGGACGGTGAGCTTGAACGTCACGCCATGTCCAAGTTCGCTCGCCAACTTCCTCCCCTAGCGAGCCTCGAGTATCTGCTCGAGCTCGCGCCAGGCTGAGGGCGTCAGAGCAGGGCGAATCGAGCGCGCGACTCTCTTGGAGGAGGGCGGCAGCGATCGCGCCAGTTCGAGAGCCTCTCCCCGTCGCTCAGCCTGCAGGAGCGCGGTCACGAGCCAGGTCTCCGCCGTCACCGTCACCCTGTCCAGGTTCGTCCGCCGAGCGCGCGCCGCAGCGGCCCTAAACTCCGGGATCGCGAGCTTGGGCTTGCTCGCCATGGTGAGCAAGGCTCTCCCCGCATAGAGCCAAAGAGTGGCGTCCGCGTCGATCCCTCGCGCCTGGTGGAGGCAAGCCAGGGTCTCGGAGGCCAGGGCCGGGTCCCGGCTCTCGCTCCAGAGGAGGTGAATCGCGTGGCCTCGCCAAAATAAGGCCGCTGGAGAGGCAGGAGCCCACTGCGTGGCCTCCCGACAATGAGCGACGATCTCCGCGCTCGAGGCTCCACCCCTCCGCGAGTTCTGGATGAGGTTCTCGCTGATCAGCTGAGAGACGAAGTCGTTCCCGGGTGTCCCGCGCTTGAGGCTCCGGAGCTCTCCGAGGCCGGTCTGCGTCAAGTAGGCGCCGCTCGAGACGAGCCTCGCTATGCGCTGCTCCCGAGGCGCGTCGAACACCCGCAGCTGGCGGAGAGCGTCGACGGTCGCCGGGCTCCGCCAGCCCTGCTCTCCGTTCCCCAGGATCACGATCCGAAGCAGGGCCCGCTCTGCGCCGACGGGCCCCGACCGGACTTGGATCTCCTCGAGCGAGGTCAGGGCAGGACCGTACTGCTTGATCGACCAGTGGAGCCTCGCCTTCCAAATCCTCCAGGCGGGAGCTCCGTTGGGCGAAGCCAGCGCGGCGTCGATCGCTCCTCGGGTCGGGCTGGAGGCGTCCACGTAGGCCCAGGATCTCGCTCTCCCGCTCGAAGCGAGCGAGGGCGCGAGGGTCCGAGGAGTGGTTGAGGATCTTGAGCGCCAGCTCGCGGCCGGCGGCGTCGACTGCGTGATAGACGACTCCGGCCCCTCCCTCGCCGAGCTTCCTCAGGAGATTGAAGGGCCCGAAGGGGCGACCGGAGTGAAAGGGAACAGCCAGGGTCCGCCCAAAGTACCACGCGACCTCTGGCAAGCGGCGTGAGCTGGGACGTCAGCGCTGGCTGGGCACGAGGCCGACCTCGGGTCCGTTGCTCATGGCGCCGAGGTCGAGGACCTCGAAGCCTTCCTGGGTGAGGAGGCGCGCCGCCCGCGCGCTTCGAACACCCAGCGTTCAATAGACGACGAGGGGACGATCTCTGGGGAGCTCGGCGAGGCGAGCCTCGAGCTCTCCCACGGGGAGGTTCAGGGCGCCCTCGAGGTGCCCGCGCTCGTATTCGCCCCGGGTCCTGACGTCGACGAGCAGCGCTCCTCCCGCGAGGGCTGCCTCGAGGGCTTGAGCCTCAGGGCTCGAGAGCTGGATCGCAGAGTAAACCCCTGCGCCCCCGGCGACGAGCAGGGCGATCGCGATCAAGGCCAGCCAACGCCTGGGGCGTGTGGCTCGCGGTGGAGGTCGCTTGAGGTCTTCGCTCACCAAGCTCTTGTGCCACACCCTCGGCTTCCCGAGCAAGCGCGAGGAAGAAACCCCGAGGGGTGCATGACCGAGCGAGAGGAGTCAGAGTTGGGGGTCCCTAGGAGGAAGAGTGGGCTTGCGGGTTGGTGACGTGCTTGGAAGCTGTCGGCTGATCGCTGCCCTGGGCAGCGGGGGAATGGGGGAGGTGTTCCTCGCACAGGACGCTCACACCGGCCGCCGCTACGCCCTCAAGATGCTGACCGCCTTGGACCCCGAATCCGTGCAGCGCTTTCAACGGGAAGCCGAAGCGCAAGCTGCCGCAGACGCTCACCCCAACGTGCTTCGTGTGATCTCCCACCACCTCAGCGCCCAAGGGGCCTACTTGCTCTTGGAGTTCGCGTCGGGTGGCGACCTGAAGGCTCGAGTGAAGCAGGCGCACCTGAGCGTGGAAGAGGGCGTCCAAGTCGTCAGAGGAGTCGCCCTGGGACTTCAGCACGTGCACGACGTGGGAGTGCTCCACCGGGATCTCAAACCGGAGAACGTGCTCTTCGACGAAGACGGCGTCCCCAAGCTAGGGGACTTCGGCCTCGCTCGCACCCAGTCGGCCGAGTCGCTGACGGCGAGTGGGGAGGTCCTCGGGACGCCGGCCTACATGGCGCCAGAGCAGGCCAACGGGGAGCGGCACAACCTCTCCCCTCGAACCGATATCTACGCGCTGGGCGGGCTCCTGCACTTCTGCCTCACCGGGAGGCCACCCCACTCGGGGGGCTCGCTGATCGCGACCCTCCGGGAGATCCTCGAAGATCCGCCGCCCCGGCCGAGCGACACCACGCCCGGGGTTCCGCGCGACCTCGACGCGATCTGCCTCCGCTGCCTCGCCAAGGACCCCGCCGATCGCTATCCAAGCGCCGCTGCGGTCGTCGAGGACCTCGACCGATTCCTCTCAGGAGAGCGAGTCGAGGCACGCCGTCGAGGGGCTCTGCTCACGGGTCTCGCGGTGGCGCTCACACTCGCGGCCGGCGGAGGCTACGCGCTCTGGCCAGACGCTCGGGTGGAGCCCTCTCCCACCCTGGCTAGCGCGGCGTCACCGCGCAGGACGCCGACTCGGTCGGTCGCGCCGCCAAGAGCGACCCCCAAATCGACTCGCCTCGAGAAGCCTCCCCTGCCTCACCTGAACTGGAAGCACCTTCGAGGAGTCAGCGCCCTCGGGGAGGAGGAGAGCGCCAAGATCGACGCCAAGCTCGACCCCGAGAGCAACTGGTTCGAACTCGGCAAGCGGCTTGAGAGGAAGTTCGACGCCAAAGGCGCAGCCTACTGCTACGCGCGAACGGAGGGGAGTCAGGAGGAGGCGAAAGCCTTGGCTCGCTGGGGCGTGATGCTCTGCGGCGGAAAGTCTGGCCTGGAGAGAGACGAGGCTAGGCCCCTAGGCTTTCTCCTGACCCACTACGCGGCGATTCGAGGCGCAAAGAAGGCCCGGAGATACCTCGGCGATATCGTCTACAAGAAGTCGGGCTGGCAGGACCTCTGTGAGCCAAACAAGCTCGTCGCGGCAGCCTGGACTTTCCTGGGGGCTGACCCCGAGGAGAGGGAGATTTTCAGGCCGAGACTAGAGAAGGGTGACGTCAGGTTCCCTGGAGATGAGACCGAGGCCTGGGACTGGGTCGCCAACGGCGGGCCGGCTGACGGGCGCTAAGTCTTCGCCGCCGCCTGCGAGAGCTCGCGGAAGCGCTCTCCGCGGGCCTTGAAGTTGGCGAACATGTCGTAGCTCGCGGCGGCCGGCGACATAAGGAGGCTCCCCGTCGCGTCGCATTCGGAGAGGCCGAGGGCGAACGCCTCCTCGAAGCTGCCTTTGCAGCGGATCACCTTGGCGGGGCCTGCGCTGGCTTCGATCGCGAGAGCGATTCGCTCTCCGACCGCGCCGAGGCAAATCACGGCCTGGGCTTCCCTAGCGGCAGCGGCGCCCAAGGCCGCGTAGTCAGCTCCCTTGTCGGAGCCGCCAGCAAGGAGCACGACTGGTTTGGGAGCCGCCTCGAGGGCTGCGATCGAGGCCTCGGGCGTCGTGGCGGTCGAGTCGTTGACGAAGGTCAGCGCTCCTCGCCGAGCGACGGGCTCGAGTCGGTGCTCGAGGGGCTCAAACCCCCGCGCACCCGCAGCGAGGTCGGTGGGCCGTGCACCGAGAGCCATAGCAGCGGACGCAGCCAAGAGCGCGTTGGTTCGGTTGTGGGCGCCAAGCAGGCTGAGGTCCTTGGCAGCGAACAGGCGCGCGCCCTCACGGGTCGCCCAGCCCTCCGACCAATGGAGGTCCCGGGGCCCAGTCGGCGCTCCGCCAACGCGCACAAGACGCGGATCCTCTCCTAGGCGGGCCTCGAGTTCTGTCTCGCCTCGCGGAATCACGACTTCTTGTGGACCGAGTTCGAGCAGCGAGAGCTTGGCTCCGTAGTAGTCCTCGACGCCCTCGTGCCAGTTGAGGTGCTCGGGACAGAGCTGGGTCAGGACGAGGGCCGCCGGCGCGGGGAACGCGATTCCAGCCGCGCGTTCGCGCGCGAGGGCGTCGGCCATGAAGGAGGAGATCTCGACGACGAGTGCTTGGGGCGCGGCGCGGAGGGCGTCGGTCAAGGGGCGCTCGTTGTTCCCCGCCACGAGCACACCCCGATCTGGGCCACCGGCCAGCGCCCCGGCGAGGCTGGCAGTGGTCGTCTTGCCCTTGGATCCTGAGACCGCAACCCAAGGAACCCGGACTCGGCTCAGCGCGAGGCCGATTTCACTTCGAACCAAGACACCGGCTTCCTTGAGTCGGGGGAGCCACTCGTTGCGCGGTGGAATCGCGGGGCTCTTGACGACTAGGTCGGCCTCGAGGAGGTCTGCGGGGCGGTGGGCTTCGCCGAGGTGAAAGCAGATCTCAAGGTCGTCAAGGGAGGCTACGGAGCGCTCCAAGCGTTCGCGCGGCTTCTGGTCGATGACCGTCACCTGGGCTCCGGCCTCGACGAGGTAGCGCGCGACGCCGGCGCCTCCGCCGAACACCCCGAGTCCCCAAACCGTGGCCCGCTTGCCTTCGAACTCACTCACGCGTTTCGTCTCCTTCGGCGAAGCTCCGGGCTTCGCGGGCCACTTCGCTCGCGGGGCGAGGCTCGCCCCGCCGCTCAAGGGTGATTCTTACCGAGTGCACGTCTCGGATCGTGCCCGGCCAGAGAACGTCGCTGAACAGACCGAGGGGGAACACCTGATACCAGGGAACGTCCAACTCGACGGCGCGGCGGCTGGGGAGGAATCCGGGCGCACGGGCGGTGACTTGGCGCGTGCCGTAGTCGTCAAAGGCCACGCGCACCGGAGCCTGCGGGCTCGTGGACCCGACCCAGTCTCCGTCGACGAAGACCTCGGCGGGCTCGCTGGTCTCGATCACGAACTCCCGCTCGACGCAGGCCGGGGCGAGCGGAAGGAGGAGGAGGAGGAGGAAGAGCCGACTTGGCATGGGGGAAGGATAATCCGAGCCCGCGACAGGTCTTGTCAGGGTTCGTCAGGACGTTAAGAGGGGTGAGTCCGGTCTTGCCCGGGGTCGGGCGGAATGGGGCAGTTGAGCAGGCGTAAGTCACGCTCTCCTCTTATCGGCACTTTGGCCTCTCACGTGCACAAGCTGCGGGCATGAGTGAATCAACCCCTCCTGTTGACGACAACGCCAGTGACTTCAGCCGCTTTCGAGCCCGCCGCCTGGCCAATCGCACGCCTCCCCGGACCGCTCCCACGTCTGGGATCCCCTTCTTCGGGACCGATCGGATGATCCGAGCCAAGATCCGCGTGAGTGAAATCGAGTCGCGCGAGAGCAGCGTGGGGATCGAGTTGCCTCACGACGCCCTCGTCCGGCCGCCGGTTGAAGGCGCCCGATCTCTTCGACCGGCTCCTAAGACTCCTGCCCCCGCTCGCCAGCGGACCGCTCGTCGCGCGGGTCCCCCCGCAGAGTCACGCTCCCCC
>JAESQQ010000273.1 GCA_016765095.1 Planctomycetota bacterium
CCGCGGCGGGCGTGAGCGGGTGCTCCGCGGGCTGACACTCACCGCTGGGCTCTGGCTCGGCGAGGCCTGAGCGAGCTGCTCGTCGTCGCCAGATCCAACCACGACTGCGCCGATCACGAGGAGCAGAAGAAGCCCCGCCCCAATCGCGGCCAACACTGCGGGGGGCGGTCCAGAGGCCTTTGCGGCAGGCGCCGCAGGACGCCTCCGGGTGGATTTCTTGGCGGGCTTCCCGCCCTGCAGTCGACGCGACTTGCGACGACGGGTCTCGCTGCTGCCCGCGTCGGTCGGCGCGAGCTCGGCGTTGCTGTCGGCGGTGCTCGCGCCCTTGCTTGAGAAGGGGACCAAGGCTTGGCGAAACTCCTCAGCGCTTTGGTAGCGATCCTCAGGCTTCTTGGCGATCGCCTTGTTGACGATCGCTTCGAGGCCCGGGGGGAGATCCTCGACCCGCTCCGAAAGGGGTTTGGGGGCTTTCTTGAGGATCTGGAGGTAGATCTCCGACTTCTGGTTGCTCGTGAAGGGTCGTCGACCCGCCAACACCTCGTAGAGGATCACGCCGAGCGCGAACACGTCGCTCCGGGCGTCAACTTGGTGGCTCCGACCCTGAATCTGCTCGGGCGAGAGGTAATAGGGCGTGCCAATGATCGCGCCCGCGCCAGTCAGTTGAGTGTCGGCCTGGAGGTCTTTGGCGAGGCCGAAGTCGATCAGGCGCGGCCGGCCAGCTTCGTCGATGATGATGTTGGTCGGCTTGAGGTCGCGGTGAATCACGCCTTGCTCGTGCGCGTGCTGGACCCCGTCGAGGATCTCCCTCATCAGATCCGCGGCTTCGGTTGCGGGGTAGCGGCGCTTCTCCCTCAACACGTTCTTGAGAGGTCGTCCGGGGACGTATTCCATGGTCATTGCGAACAAGTCGCGGTAGCGACCGATGTCGTAGACCGAGACAATGTTCGGGTGCCGAAGGCGAGAGGCTGAGCGTCCCTCGCGGAGGAAGCGCTCGATCGCGAGCTCGGGGAGGGCTGTCCCCTTGCGGAGGATCTTGAGGGCGACCTCGCGCTCAAGGTCACGGTGGGTGGCTCGGAACACGACGCCGTAGCCCCCTCGACCGAGCTCGTCCTGAACCTCGTAGCGGTCGAGGTCGATCTCGCTCACCGAGGCCGAGGCAGATCCTGAGTGCTCCTTGAGCGGAATCGAGAGGTCGCGAGGGTCTTGGCTGACGAGGACTTCGATTCGACTGAGGCCGGCGGCCTCCTGGAGTCGGATCTCCTCGCCGCAGGAGTTGCACTTGCCGCCCTCGCCGCGCTCCTTGGGGAGCTCGCTGCGCTTGTGGCGGGCCCCGCAGGAGGGGCAGGTGTAGAGGTTGGCTCCGATCCGGTTCTGGAGCGTGAGCAGCTCGTGGGTGGTCAGAAAGCGCTCGCGAACGAGAACCTGCGCGCGGTAGAGCTTGGCCTTCGAGTTGGCCACGACAGCCTCGACCCGCTCCAAGTCGGCCTCGTCGATAAAGCCGCCTTCAAGGGCGGCCTGGATCAGCTCCTCGTCGAGGTCGCGCATGACTCAGACTCTACGCGCAATCGCTCCTCTGGGCCCGGGCGTGGTGTTTCTCCGCACTCGCGGACTGAGCGCTGGGGTCGCTACTCGGTGAAGCTTCGGACCGCTTCCTCTGAGCCAGGGAAGACCCGAATGACCTGGCTAAACCCAAGCAAGTCGACGACGTTCTTGATCTTGGGAGTCAGCGAAGCGAGGCGAATGTCCCCCTCCTTCTCCCGAAACTCCCGGCTCATTTTCTTGAGCACGCCCAGCCCCGCGCTGCTTATGTATTCGAGGCTCTCGCAGTCGAGGACGACGCGGGCCCGATTGCTCACACCGAGGCCTTCAAGGGCCTCTTGGAGCTGTGGAAAGGAGTGGGCGTCCAGTTGACCAGCAAGGCGGAGGACGTCGACGTCACCCTGCTCAGCGCGCTCAATCGCAAAGTCACTCATAGTAGGGGGTTGCCTCCCTGGCATAGGAATCCTACCATCGCCCCGCGCGGCAGACCTCGTTGACCGAGTGGGCGGAACACGCCCAGATCCCCATGAAACGACCCCCTGCGTCCTACCTGTTCTTCCTCCTGACTCTCACAGTCACCGTCCCTGGGTGCTGGACTGTCGGTCCTCGCCAGCCTCTGTTTGGCGGGACTCGAGTCGGAGGTCCACCTCCTCCCCGAGCCGGGGGGGCGATCATGGTGGGCGGGGCCGAGTACTCCGAGCAAATCCAACTGGCCAAGAGCAAGACCGACGAGCTCTTGACCCGACTTCGTGCGACCAAGCCAGGTCCCGAGCGACAGGCCGCCCTCGTTGAGCTGCGTCGACGTCACGGCCCCGCAGACGAAGAGCTGTTCAAAGAGGCGCTCGACGAGGAGGGGCTTCTCCTCGAGCTCTTGGGTGAGCTCGTGGACCCAAGCAAGAGCCGGGCGCCGCCCCCGACCCTAGACGGCACGCCAGAGCCAGCTTGGATCGCTGCCAAGTATGCCCTGGCCCGGGATCGCTACACCGCGGGCGACGTGTTCGGCGCGCTCAAGATCCTGGTCGCGATCGTGTCGCTGGAGCCCCAGACAAAACAGCTCGTCGAGATTCGCCGCTTGCGGACTCGCTGTCAGGATCGCTTGACGGAGTCGAGCTGGCTCAAGGTGCGCCTCGTCCCCAAGAGCGAGGTCATAACGAGCCGGAGCAACCTCGAGGTGTTCTTGGTGATCGAGAACGTGAGCGAGCAACTGATCAAAGTCCTCCACGAAGACGACGCGGCCATGGGCGTCGTCTACATCGACTACGAGGAGCTCAACCGCGACGGGACTCGGACTCGAATTCGGACCCAACAAGGGATCAAGTTGGAGGCCGAAGAAGTCACGCTCAAGCCCAAGGGGAAGCGCCGGATCAAGCTTCGGATCCCGACCGCTCATAGGCGTCTGCCCCCAGGTGCGGTCGGACGGTATCGGCTCAGCGGTCGGATTCGCCCGACGCGATTGGAGGTCGGAGGGGCCCCCGCGTCTCGGTTCCTGGTGATGCCCGAGCAGCCCGTGATCGTGCTTGGGTCCCGGGACATTGGCCTCGCCAAGGAGCCCCACGCCTCGTTTAAGTCTGCGGTCGCCCGCGCTCGGAAGGGGACCTATGCCTCGCGCGAGGAGCCAGCGCGCTCCGCCTTTGTGGCTGCTGTGGTCTTGGGTCACCGCGATCGGGAGCTCGCTCTCGCCAGCCTGATCGAGGCCCTAGACACCTCAGAGCCCCCTCTGACCCAGGCCCTCTGCGCTGGAATGGGGCGCGTCAACGGCGAGCCCTTGAACTTCACCAAGGACGAATGGCTCGCCTGGTGGAGCCAGCGCACAGCTCCCGCGCCTACCCCCGAAGAGGTTCCCACAGATCCCCGCTAGCGCGCCCGTCGAGCGCGCGTGACTGCTGGCGTCCGCCCGGGATCCACGCTAGACTTCGCGCCCTAAGTCCAAGCAGCACCGTGGCTCCCGAGCCCTGTCACGGCACTCGAGGAGGACTCCAATGCGTCTTCTTGTTCCCACGCTCCTCGTTCTAGCGACCGGCGCCCTCGGCTTTGCTCAAGCCTCACGGCCGGCGAGTCAGCCGACTTCGCGGCCGGCGAGTCAGCCGACTTCGCGTCCCGCAAAACCGACCAAGCCCAAGCGCTCTCCAATGCCGCCGCTGGGGCATCCGGCGGGGATCTTTGGCGCGGGGGTCGAGCTCTCCAAGGCGACGCCGCTCGGAACGGTCGCGAAGAAAGTCAGGGAGCTGCACGGGCGGCCGGTCCGCGTCGACGGTTTCCTCAAGGACGTCTGCCGCAAGAAAGGCTGCTGGACGGTCCTTCGCGACGGCAAGACCGAGGTTCGGGTCAAGTTCCGCGACTACTCGTTCTTCGTCCCTCGAGACGCGAGCGGCCGACGGGCGATTGTGCAGGGCATCGTGAGCGAGAAGACGATCTCCGAGGCGGAGGCCAGGCACTACGCCGAAGAGAGCGGGAAGCCTGAGGAGGCCAAGAAGATCAAAGGCCCTCAGAAGATCATGGCCTTCATGGCGACGGGCGTCGAGATCCTCGGCAAGTCGCAGCTCCCCCCCCAGGCCAAGGCCGCGCCCGGCGCGGCGGAGTCCGAGCTCGCCGGCAAGATCGCGGCCGGCGCAAAGGTCCCTCAGCGGCGAATGGCCCCGGTCAAGACCAGCGCTCAAGCGCTCAAGCTGTTGCGACGCCTCAAGGGGCCCCGCACGATCGAGTTCAGCCTCTACACCGAACTCAAGACCAAGGGCGGGCCTTGGTATGCGTTTAGCTCGACCAAACGAGGGTTTGGGGCCGGGTTCGCCGTCCGAAGCGACGGCACGGTCAAGAGCTTCTAGGTCCAGCCAGGCTTGCTGCGCGTCAACACCCTCTCAGGAGTGATCCGGTGACCCCTGATCCAGCACAAGAAGATTCGTCTTTGGATGACGATCTCAACGACGACGGCTCAATGGAGGCGATGGAGATGCCCTCGCCCGAGGAGGAGCCTGAGAACGAGCGGACGATGATCCTCGACGCTGTCGAGATCCCTCCTCCGCCCGAGGACGTCCTCGACGACTCGGCCCTAGCTGAGGACGAGCGGGGGGACTTCGGCGGCCCCGACGACGGGTCTGAGGAGCAGCCGATGCTTGTGGTTGGACCCAGCGACGAGGCTCAGTCGCTCCCCGACGAGCCGATCGACGACGGATCGGACGAGGTGGCAGCGCTGGAATTCTCGCGCGACACGCCGCTCCGCGGAGCCTACGAGTATCTCGAGATTCGGACTCCGATCGCTGAGTTCGAGAGCTACGCCCGGGCCCGGACCGAGGCGCTCGTGCGCCTCGGCGACAGCCGAGAAGCTGAGATCGCGGCGCTCGCCATGAGCCTCGGCACCTCGGCTCTGCGGCGCGTGATGGGCGCCATTCCTAAGGAGACGTCGTGATCGTTCGCTCGCTCCACGCCACAGGCTTCATGCGCTACCAGGAGCTTGACCTCGACAACCTCCCAAACGGTGTGATCGCGCTCGAAGGTGACAACGAGTCGGGCAAGACCACGCTCGGCGAAGCCGTCGCGTTCGCGCTGTTCGGACGCACGATCCGAACCGAGGACACCGATCCGACCCAGGCGATCAACTGGGACGTCGACGAGTGCAAAATCTCGATCGAGTTCGAGGTCCCTGAGCAAGGCATGTTCAAGGTCGAGCGGGTCGTGCGTCGGACGGGTGAGTTCGAGGCCGTCCTGAGCGGCGCCCAAGGAGTGATCGCCGAGACTCCCCGCGAGGTGACCGAGGCCTTGAGCGAGATCATAGGCTTCGACTTCCCGACCTTCCGCTACTCGTTCTACGTGGCACAGGGCGAGCTGGACCTCGTCCGGCGCGAAGGCCGGGACAACGCCCAGCGGATCGTTCACGACATGCTCGGGATCACCACGATCGAGCGAGCCCGGACCCTCCTCGAGACCGAACTCAAGGAGCTCGAGGAGCGCGGCTCGACCTTCGAGCGCGACTTGATCGTGGCCACCGCCCTCCACACCGACGCCCTCCCGCTCAAGGCTGAGCTCGAGCGCCTCGAAGGCGAGCGCGAGCGCTCTCGCGAGACCCTCGTTCTCGCTGAGGAGACGGCTGGCCAAGCTCTGGCCGAGAGCCAACGCTCCGACGCGGCCCAAGCGGCCTATCGCGAGCGGACGGGGGCGCTGGGTCGCCTCGAGCGCGCGCTCGTGGCGGACACGCAGCGCCAAGCGCTCCTGCGGGCCCGCGCCAAGCTTCGCGCCTACAGCTCGCGAACCGACGACTTGTTTGGTCAGGCGGAGGCCGCGATCAAGATGGACGCGGCCCCCCGCGCGAAGGCCAAGGAAGACCTGACTCAAGCCGAGGGGGTCGATCGGCTAGCTCGTCGCCTGCTGACGATTGTCAAGCACCACGGAGCCGAGCTCTCGGCTGAGACTTCAGATTCAGTGGCCTTTTCACTTCTATCCCCTTTTCATACCGGACAAAAAAAATTAACGCTCTTGCAAGAGCGGATTCAGTTAAGACAGTAGACATCCCTGCTCCGTCAAAACGGAAGTGTAGCTATATTGTTGGAGAACTATCAGATAAACAATGGTAAGATAAGATAAAAACAAAAAAGAG
>JAESQQ010000274.1 GCA_016765095.1 Planctomycetota bacterium
CCGAATCCGCTGCCGCCGCCGGCTCCGCTGCCGCGTCGGGCTCCGGCGTGGCCGCATCGCGTGCCATGGACCAGCGACGCGGGCCGGTGTCAGGCTCGCTCTTGATCCCCGCACCTCTGCTGGCCCAAGTGTCGGTCGCTTGCTCCTCCCCGCCGGGGGGAATCATGATCACGTTCCCGAGGACCTCAGATCCCGCAGGGAGCGGGAACGACAGCTCGCCGGACGCAGTGAGATCGAACGACCCTCGCAGGGAGCCTGGCTCCCCGCTGGCGTCGGCGCTCGAGACCAAAGTCCCCTCGACGACCGAAGCCGAGGCTGGCAAGACCAGCCGGACCCAGCCGTTGTCGAGGAGCTCGTCGCGGATCCCGAGGTAGAAGCGGACCTCTCGAATCGGGGCCTCGACGGTAAACAGAGCCTCGTCGGGGACGTCTTCCGTCCCAATCGGTCCGAGCCAGATCAAGTCGCCCTCTTGCTTGGCCCCAGACGGCAGCGCGATCCGCAGCCGGCCGCTGGCGAGGGTCTCGACCTCCAGCAAAGCCGGGCGAGTCCCCGGCGCCGCCGGGTCGAGTTCGATCCCATCTGCGCTCAGCTCCGCGCCGGACCCGAGCGCAATGCTCGTCCAGCCGTCAGCAAAGGACCGCTCGGTCAGGCCGAGGTAGCTCCGTTCGTGCAGACAAGCCCCGTGGGGCGCGTCGGGATCGGGCGCCACGTCGGCAGAGGGCGCGCTCGACTCCTGAGGAATCTCGAGACGTCCTTCCGTGACGGTCGCGCCCTTCGGGACGAAGAAGCAGAGCCCACCCTCGCCGTCACGCCAGAAGCGCGCGGGCTGCCAGTCGAGACGGCCTGCGTCCTCCTTTGGAACTCGCAGCGCGCCAGTCTCTGGGTCGTGCTGAGCGCTCGCCGGCAGTGGGACCCGTAGGACCCCGTCTTCGACGGTGGCCGGGAGGCGAATGCTCCAGCGGAATTCACCGCTCTCCGTCACCCTGACTGCGCCGACAATGGCTCCGTCAGAGAGGCGTCGCAGGCCAGCCACGGCTTTCCAGCCGCCATCGGTCGGGGGCGCGTAGATCAGGCACCGGGCCAGATCGTGCGTTGCGCTTTCGTCGAGGCCGGTCCCGACACCCTCCGCGCCGTCTTGGTGGAACGAAGCGAAGAGGTCGCGAGTCCCTGGCCCAAGCGAGGTCTCTTCGGCGCCGACCTCCCCGATCTGAAGCACGTCGGTCCCGGTCGGCCGCAGAGCCTCGAGATCGCCTATGTCCCCCGCCAGATCGACCGAGGTCCGCTCTTGCTCGGAGACCCCCTCGCCGTCTGGCTGCGCGGCTCCAGCTACGGGTTGGTTGAGAAGAGCCGGCCCGAAGGGATCGTTGGGATCCGCCCCGCCGCCCAAGGCAGCAGCTTCCGCTGGCGTGGGCGGACCCAAGTCGCCGCCGAAGGGATCCGGTCCGCCAAAGGGATCGACCATGTCACCGGCCGGCGCAGGGCCAGCGGGCGCCGAGGCTCCCGTGTAGTTGGGCGCCATGGTCATTTCGCCAGCGCCGAAGGGATCGGGTTCGCTCGGAGGAGGCGTAGCGCCAAGGTCACCCCCGAAGGGATCGGGGGCGCCGACGGCCGCGGGAGTCCCGAGATCGCCGAAGGGATCGGCCGCGCCAACCGTCGCCGGAAGACCTAGATCCCCGAAGGGATCCGCAGGCCCGGCGGCCGCAGGCGTCGCAGGAGCGCTGGGGTCGCCAAAGGGATCGGCCAGATCGCCACCCGCCGGAGCACCAGCACCGCTCCCCGCGTAACCTGGAGCCATCGTCATTTCACCGGCCACGAAGTCGTCCCCGAAGGGATCGGCCATCTCGGCTGGAATCGCGCCGGCTGGAGCCACGTCGACTGGAGCCGCGTCGGCTGGAGCCGCGTCGGCGCCCGGCTTCGCCCAGTCAGCCTGGCTCCCCAGTCCTCCAGACCCAGCGTAGTCGGGGACCATCGTCATCTCGGCCGGGTTCATCCCACCGAAGGGATCTTCTCCAGCGCCGGAACCACCTGTCAAAGCGAAAGTCTCGGCGGTGGCGTCCGGCCCGGAGATCCCTCCAGGAGTTGCGGCCCCAAGGGGATCGGGGGCGCCGCCGAGATCGCCTCCAAACGGATCGGCGGCGTCGGCGTCGCCAAACGGGTCGGCGGCCCCACCGGCCGGCGCTCCTCCCCCCAAGTCCGCGCCGAAGGGATCAGCAGCTCCGCCACCCTGGGCGGCTCCGCCCCCGAGGTCCGCGCCGAAGGGATCGGCGGTCCCGAAGGGGTCAGCGCCTCCGCTGGCAGCTCCAGCGGGAGGGTCGCCAAAAGGATCCGCGGCGCCGCCTGGAGGAGCGTAGTCGGCTTGATTGCCGAGCCCGCCGCCATCGGCGTAGCCCGGCGCCATGGTCATCTCGGCAGCGGCAGCGCCGGGCGAGTTCCCGAAGCTGACGACACCGACATCTCCCGGAGAATCGGGCTGAGTGTGGCTGTAGCCGGGCGCCATCGTCATTTCGCCGGCGCCGAGGTTCCCGTCATCAGCCTGGTTGGGCGGAGTGGACCCGGCGTCTTTGTCTTTGCCAAAGAGGCCGAACAGCCCCTTCTTCTTCTTGTCCTTCTTCTTCGCCATCAGCTACGCGCTAGCTCCATGAGGCGACTGACCTCGGATTCGTCGAGGCCGTCGAGGCCGAGCTCACGAACGAGCGCGACTTGCTCGTTGCGAGCCTTGACCCGGCGCAAGGCGCCTTCGAGGTCTAGGTCGAGTCCAGGAACCCGGAGGCCCCTCAGGGGGACGACGGGGCCCTCGACGCGCCGCAGCGCCTCGCGATCGGCCTCGGCGGCGATCGCTGTCTTGAGCCGACGCCGGAGGCCGTCGTCGAGGCCAAGGGTCTCGAGGATCGCCTGAAGGTCCGAGTCCGCCGCAGCAGCCAAGGAGTCCGTCGGTCCCGCCTCGATCTCGGCCTGCAGGCCTTCGAGGGCGCCTCGGCTGGCTGCCAGAGCGGACTCGACTTCGGCTCGCGAAGCCGCGCTCGTAGCCTCGGCCTCGGACGCGGCTTGTTCAGCCGCCTCCTTCGCCGCTTGGAGTTCGGTTTCGTGCGAGGCCTGGGCCGCCTCTTGCTCCGTCTTGGCCGTAGCGATCTCGCCTTGAGCCGCCGCGAGCTCGCTCCGTGCAGTCTCGGTCTCGCCCTTCGCGGTCTCGAGCTCGCCGCGGCACGCGTCGAGGTCAGCCTTGCTGGCCTCCACGTCACCCTGGGCGTTCTGGAGCGCACTAGCCGCGTCCGCCCCACCAGCCTTGGTCGACTCCAACTCGGCTTGGGCCGTCCTGAGTTGCGACTGCGAGGATTCGAGTTCGGTCTTGGCCTGCGCCGCCTCGCCCTGGGCAGCCTCAAGCGCGGCCGGATCGCCTCCGCCTCCGCCGCCACCGCCCTCGGGGGGACGTTCAGCCCAGAACTTGACGTAGGTGCCGCCGACTATGAACACCGTCCCGGGTGCGAGGGGGACCGTGCCGGGAGTACCGCTGGCGCCGAGCCGCCGCATTTGCATCACGGTCGAGCCAGCCCCCATGTCCGCGAGCCACCACTTGCCGTCGGCCAAGTAGACCTGGCAGTGAGCAGGCGAGACGCCGGTGTCCGAGCACTGGATCTGAGCTTCGGGGCCGCTTCCGATCACCATGCTTCCGCTCGCGAGGAGCTCGTCGAAGGCTTGATCACGAGCCCCGCTCAAGAACTGCAAGAAAGGCATGCCTAGCTCCGCCCTGCGCGTGCCGCGCTTAGTAGAGACGCGAGCTGCTCAGGCTCAAGCTCGTGGAGGCCGGCCTTGGCGATCGCCGTGGCTCGGTCGCGGTCCGCACGCTGAGCCCGCAGGGCGACAACGAGCTCGTCCCCGCCCCCAGCAGCCTGGATCTCCTCGACGGTATAGCGCTGGTCGAGCGCGCGCTCGACGGCCGCCTCGACCTCCGCCTCGATCAGACGCAAGACTCTGGGCGGAGCCTCGTCTCCGAGCCGGAGACGCTCCACGCGCCGTAGTAGGTCGTGCCGGCCAAGCGCCGAAGTTGGCGCGCTCCGTGCGGGGCTGCGAGCGTCGCTCACTAGATCTCCTCCGTCTCGCCGCCACGTCGGGCGGGTCAGTAGGCTGACAGTCTCGGGACCCCCGGCCTCCTTCGCAACCCCTTGCGTGGCTACTCTTTGGCTCCCCAACAGGGCTCGCTTTGTCGTCATGAGCCCTCAAGCCGCCTACAAGCTCGCCAGCGGGTCCCTGTGGGCAGGGATTCGGTCGGAGGCGACCCCGAGATTGGCTCCAGATCGGTGCTGTTCCCCCTTCCGACGAGCGCCAGTAAGATCCAGCCACCCATTGGATTTCGGTGGGGGGTGCGGGGATCGCGCCGCCAGAGGCGGCGTGGGGAGCAAGTGTCGTGGCCAAGATCCTGGTCGTAGACGACGAGCGCAGCTTGACGAGCTTGCTCGAGATCGTACTGACCCGCTCGGGCTATGAAGTCGCGACGGCGAACACAGAGGACGCGGGCCTCAAGAGCTTCAAGACATCTCAGCCCGACCTCGTCCTCCTCGACCTCAACCTCGGCGGTCGAGGTGGGCTAGTTCTCCTCGAGGAGTTCAAGGAGATCGCCCCCCTCGTTCCCGTGATCGTGATCACGGCCTACTCGACCTGGGACAACGCAGTCGAGGCGATGCGTCGCGGTGCCTACGACTTCATAAAGAAGCCCTTTGACGACAACGACATGATCCGCGAAGTCGTGGCGCGGGCCATTGCTCAGCGTTCAATGCTTGAGGGAGTCGAGCTGCGCGAGTCTGCGTCTGAGATCCTCGGCAACTCCGAGGCTATGCGTCACGTCCTCGACATCGTCAAGCGTGTCGCCCCGACCGATTCGACGGTCCTCGTGACCGGAGAGAGCGGGACGGGCAAGGAGCTCCTCAGCCGGGCCCTCCACTACTGCTCCCACAGAGCCGGGGGGCCCTTTCTCTCGGTCAACTGCGCCGCGCTCCCAGAGGCCCTCCTCGAGAGCGAACTCTTCGGCCATGTTCGAGGCGCCTTCTCGGGCGCGCACATTGACAAGAAAGGGCTGATCGAGGTCTGCGAGCAGGGGACGTTCTTCATGGACGAAGTCGGCGAGCTCCCGCTGAGCACCCAAGTCAAGCTCCTCCGAGTTCTCGAAGACCGACGGATCCTCCCTGTCGGCGGGACCCAGACCCGCAAGGTCGACGTGAGGTTTATCTGCGCCACGAATCGAAACCTCGAGGACGAAGTCCAAGCGGGACGGTTTAGGACGGACCTCTACTATCGAATCAACGTGCTCCCGATCACGCTCCCTCCGCTCCGCGACCGAAAGCGAGACGTGCCGCTCTTGGCAGCCCACTTCCTGGCCAAGTACTCGCGCCGGCTGAAGCGCGACGTGACCTCGATTTCGCCAGAGTTTCAGCACAGGCTCGAGGAGCACCACTGGCCCGGCAATGTGCGCGAGCTCGAGAACGTGATTCAACGCGGCGTGATGCTCTGCCGAGGGGACACGCTCGAGGGCGACCCGATCCTGGGTCGGAGCTTGAGCGCAGGCGTCGGGGTCGGCGGACCGCGCACGGACAACGCCACGGTCCCCGTCAAGCTCCCCGTGGACCTCGAAGCCTTGCTCGAGGGCCTCGAGCGAAGCCACCTCGAAGCCGCCCTCGACGAGACACGAGGGCACTTGACCAACGCGGCCAAGCTGCTTGGGATCTCGTTTCGGGCGATCCGCTACAAGCTGAAGAAGTACGACATTCGGCCGGATCGGTGAGTCTGGATTTCGGCCCAATCGGCAAGATCTGCGGGGCGGGCGGGGGTAAACCCCGCCCCTACCAGAGCGTGTTGCGAGCCTCACATGAGAGCGCTCTGCGAGGGGCCCGATTCGGATCTGTAGGGTGCGGGGTTTACCCCCGCCCGCCGTCTGTCCCGCAGAGACAGGCGGCCTCTCGGCACAGGCTCGTCAACCTCAGGAGATGTAAACCTTGCCCCTACTCCCGCAAAGGGAAAGCAGGTTAGTGCTCGACGCGGAGTTCCTAAAGCGCCTAGAGCGCGTCTCGATCGTGGCGCGCAAGTCCCTCAAAGGGATCGGCCAAGGCGAGCGGCGCGGGAAGCGCGCGGGCGGCTCGGTCGAGTTCTCCGACTACCGACGCTACAGCCCAGGCGACGACACGCGCCGAGTCGATTGGTACGCCTACGCGCGGCTCGAGCAAATGTTCCTCAAGCTGTTCGTCGAAGAGCAAGACCTCGCCCTGCACCTCCTCGTCGACTTGAGCGGGTCCATGGAGACTGGCGAGCCGACCAAGCGGCTCCAGGCGCTCCAGGTCGCGGCAGCCCTTGGCTACGTGGCGCTGGCGGCAGGCGATCGCGTCTCCCTTTGGCTCCTCCGCGAGGGAGCAGCGCAGCGCGCGTTCGCTCCCCTCCGCGGGCGCCACGCCATGCCACGCCTCCTGACGGCCCTCAACGACGCGGGCCCCGCCAGCGGGGCGACCGCCCTCGGCGCGGCCGTGCGCTCCTTCCTCGCGCGACGACCGGGACGGGGAGTCGTGGTCCTCCTGAGCGATCTCCTCGACCCGGCGGGGATCCAAGGACCGCTCGAGCGCCTGCGTTACGCGGGCTTCGAGCTGCACGTCCTGCACGTGATCGCCCCCGAAGAGCGCTCGCCAGAGATCGGAGCCGAGGTCGAACTGACGGACATCGAGACCCAACAGACCCTCGCGATCTCCCTCGACCAGCGCGCGATTCGGGCTTACAAGGCCGCGTTCGAGGGCTTCCTCCAAGAGACGCGCGAGCTCTGCATGCGCCACGGGATCAGCTACGTGCCAGCCTCGAGCTCTGACCCCCTCGACGAGCTGGTCCTGGGCGCGCTGCGCCGGAGCTCGCTCGTTCGGTGAGCGGTGCGCGCGGAGATATCGTCGCGAGCCTCGGGGCCGGAGCGGTGCTCCTGGCTGCGATCGCGCTTCCGCTCGCGCTCTTGACTTGGCTGGGCGAGGTCGGCTTCGCGAGCCCGTGGGGCCTCCTGGCCGCCGCCGCTGCGATTCCGCTCTTGCTCTTGTTCGTGCTCAAGACCAAGCGCCGGCGCCTCGCCGTGGGGAGCCTCTTGTTCTGGCAGACGATCGCGCGCCAGCAACAGCAGGCCGCGACGCCATTTAAGCGCCTTCGAAGCAACCTCGTCCTGGTCTTGCTCCTGCTCGCGCTCGCGGCCCTCACCTACGGGCTTGCCGAGCCGATCATTCAGGCCGACGCCCGCTCGGGCCGCGCCTTGTTGGTCCTCGTCGACACCAGCGCCAGCATGAGCACCCGAGACGTCCCGGGCGGATCGACCCGCCTCGAGCAAGCTCGGGATCGCGCGCGCGAACTCCTCGGCGAGCTGGCCGAGGGGACCATGGAGCGTTGATCTCGGTCGACGCCCACGCACGACTCGTGGTCCGCTGGACCGACGACGAAGCCGTCTGGCAGCGCGGCCTGAGTGAGCTCCGCGCGCGGCCCTTGGGGACCGACCTCGGCGCAGGCCTCCTGGCTGCGGCCGACGCGCTCGGTGACGCGCCGGGCGAAGTCGAAGTCGTCCTCCTCTCCGACGGCGGGGGC
>JAESQQ010000275.1 GCA_016765095.1 Planctomycetota bacterium
GCCGGGCGGATCGGGGGCCCATCGCCACGCGCCTTGAGATACGCCGAGCGGGTGGCCTCGCGCTCGAGTGTGCTCAGCTCCTCGTCGCGCTTGGCTTCTTCGGCTCGCCGGGCCAGGCCAGCGAGGTATCGGTCCAGACCGCCGCCGGAGAGGGCCGCCGGGCTCGAGGGGCTTTGCTCGGCGGCGCGGCGCTCGCTGACGAAGATCCCGCTCAGGAATGCACCGAGCACGGCCGCCACGAAGACGGTCGTGACGAGGAGATAGACGAGGGTCTTGGAGGCGGGCGCCACTTCGCTCGCGTTGGCCAGAGGCTCTCCCCGCAGGCAGCGGCGAATATCCTCGGCCAGCTCGAACGCGGAGGGGTATCGCTTGTCCCTTGGCTTGGCCAGACACCGGAGCACGATCGCCTCGACGTCGACGGGGATCTCGGGCCGGTGGGTGCGAGGAGGAACGAGCGGTTCCGCCACGACGGCTTGCATCGTCTCGAGTTGACTCGCGCAGTTGAAGGGAGGGAGTCCCGTCAGGGCTTCGTAGAGCACCGCGCCGATTCCCCAGACGTCAGAGCGGGCATCGAGCGTGTCGTTTTGCCCCATGGCTTGCTCGGGCGACATGTAGTTTGGGGTCCCGAGCGCGATCCCCGTGGCGGTCAGGCGCTGATTCCCCGGCGCCCGTGCGACGCCGAAGTCTGTGATTCGCGGCGTACCGTCGGGCGCCTGAAGGAGCACGTTGGCGGGCTTGAGGTCGCGGTGCAGGATCCCCTTGTCGTGGGCGTGCTGAAGCCCGTCGCAGGCTGCCGCGACGAGCTCGAGCGCCTCGCTCGGGTCGAGGGGCCCTTCACTTCGAATCCGATCGAAGAGGCTTCGACCCCGGACGAGCTCCATTGCGAGGTATCGGACGCCCGCGTCCTCTCCGACATCGAACACCGAGACGAGGTTCGGGTGCGAGAGTCGTGCCGCCGCTCTGGCCTCGTTGAGGAACCGGGCCAAGTCTTCTGGGGAGGGGTCCCGACCGGTCGCGAGGGTCTTGAGCGCGACTTCACGCTCCAGCCGCTCGTGGTAGGCGTCGTAGACGGTCCCCATTCCCCCGGTCGCGATTTTGCGGCGCAGGACATAGGGACCGAGGCGACGCCCCAGGACGGAGTCTTCGCGAGAGGGGCTAGAGTCTTCCACCCGAGCTCCTGCCGAAGCGCTCCTCGAGGATCCAAGTCACCCCCCGAGCCTAGCCTGAAGCGGCGCCGCACGCCAAGTGCTTGACTCCATGGATTTCGCTGCAGTCAGGCACCCCGCTCGTCGATAGAGGCCTTAGAGGATCCGCCGTCGGCTCCTCACGCCAGGCCGGACGGCCTCGAGGAGGCTCCCATGGGTCGGATCATTCGCCTGCAGGACGCGCGCGCCGAGCGCGCAGACACCAAGCGATCCGGGCGGTTCTCCGTCGCGGAGGTCTACACTTCGGGGCGGCGGGGCCGAGCGAAGCGGTCGGGGCGCTACTCGACCCGGGAGGTCTACCGGGGCCGAACGCCGCAGAGGAGCCCATCTGGACGACTCCTTCGGGACCAAGCGCCGATCGTCCGCAGCGGGGGGGCACAGGTCGCAAGCGACTATGCGGTTCGGATCGGAAAGGGTGCGATCGCTCGGATTAGCCTGACGCACGAGAGCGCGAGCCGGGCGAACATCGACTGGGTCTTCGTCCCGCCCTCGGCGCGGGGCCAGGGCCACGCAGGTCGGATCCTGTCGGCCGTGATCGCGGACGCGGACCAGGCTGGGGTCACGCTGGTTCTCGAGGCGCGCGCTTGCGCGGGCCTCGAACAGGCTGCCCTGGAGGCTTTCTACGGAGGATTCGGCTTCGAGAAGACCGGACTCAGTGAGACCTTCGGCCCGGTCCTCAGCCGCGCACCGGCGACCTGCGCGATCCGGCGAGCCGCCTGACCGACCTCGCTCAGCGGGGCTGATCAGCGATCAGGGGAGCTGAGACGCCCAATGGCTGAGGCTCGCGAGCGAGATGAAGCGCAACGTGACGTGCTCCGAGAGGTTGATCAAGTCGCCGTCCTTCAGCGGCCTCATGTCCCCCTTGATCAGCGGGGTCCCGTTGAGCTGCGTTCCGTTGTGGGAGCCTAGGTCTCCAATGCTCCAGCCATTCCCGCGCCGGGCGAAGCGAATCTGTCGTTTGCTGATCGAGGGGAACGCGATCTGAAGGTCGGAGGTGCGGCCGCGCCCGAGAATGATCTCGTTGAGCTCCGCGCGATCGGGCGCTGGCAAGAGCAGCGCGACGCGACCGACGAGTCGGGTCACGCCCTTGAGCGGGCGCTCGTTGTGCACGAGCAGGGCCGGAGCCTGGTGAGTCACGACGGCCATTTTCTTGGCGCCCCACTTGGAGAGGCGCTCCGTCAACCGGCTCAGGTTGGCGAACCCATCCTTCTCGATTCCGATCTGGGCGCGAACCCGAAGCAACTCGAGGCGGGTCCAGGAGGCCGGCTCGACTTCGAATCCGGTCACCTGTGAGGGGCGGCTCCGCCTCCTCTGGAGCTGGATCGTGGCCTCGTCGCCTCCGAGGACGCGATCGACTTCACAGCGGAGGGCGATCCGGTCCGTCCGAACTCGCTTGCGAACCGTAGCTGTTTGGGGGCGCCCGAGGGCCTCTATGAAGTCCTCGATCTTCGGACGTCGCCTGCGGTCGACCGAGACGGCCTTGGCACAGATCTCGTCGAGCCCGGCCGGGACGTCCGAGATCAAGCGGCTCGGACGAGGAGGGGGACGCTCGCCCCGCTTGACCGCCGTTTGGCGTCCGTAGACCACGGGGAGCCCGCCCATCCCGAAGGGGTATTGCCCCGTCAGGAGGAGGAAGAGCATCACGCCGAGGCTGAACACGTCGGCGCTCGCGTCCACGTTGCTCGCGTCCTCAAGCTGCTCGAGCGCCATGAACACCGGTGTCCCGAGCGCGGAGCCAGTTTCTGTCCGAAGGTGACGCTTAATGTCCTCGCTGGAGTCGCTGAGCGCGCCGACCTTTTTGGAGATGCCGAAGTCGCTCAGGAACAGGCGCCCGTCCGCACTGACGAGGAAGTTGGCGGGCTTGACGTCGCGGTGCACGACGTTGTAGCGGTGGCAGGTGGCGACCAACCCGGCCGCTTCGGCGAGGGTCGCGAGGCGGAGGTCGAGGGGACCGACCCCGAGGTCGAGCGCGCGGGCTCCTTCGACGAGATCGAGCGCGAGGTAGATCGCACGTCCTCCTTCGTCTTCGACCTCGCCCCAGTCAATGGCCCGGACGAGGCCCCGCTCTTGGCCGAGGACATGGCTGATCTGGGCTTCCTGCCAGGCCCGATCGCGGAGGTCGTGGTAGCTCTCACCCGAGGCCCGCATCACCTTTAGCGCGACCTGGACGGCGAACTTGCGGTCGCGGGCTCGATAGACCGATCCCACTCCCCCCTCGCCTATGCGCTCAAGGAGCTCGTAGCGGTCTGCCACGACCTTCGACTGACCCACCGCGTCCCTTCCAGTGGAACCCTTCAAGACGCTCACGCTACATGATCCGAGCGGCGGACGTTAGTCCGCTAAACCGGAGGCCACGATTCTGAGAGGTCGCCCACGGAGGTAGTTTCACGACTCCCCTCCGCTAGGACGGCGACCTCACTCAGAATCGTGCTCCGCTTTACTAGGAAGAGTTGGGTGTCGAGAACGGGTCTTAGCTGCGTAGCAGGGCTCCCCCGAGTCCAGCACGTCCTCTTAGGAA
>JAESQQ010000276.1 GCA_016765095.1 Planctomycetota bacterium
AGGGGTAAACCCCGCCCCTACATTCACCTGCACGGGTGTCTCCGGGTCCAGCCACTACTTGCCGTCCTTGGGAGTCGACTTGGTGTGCTTCGACTCCCACCAGGCCTGCCAATCCTGGGGATCGAGGCCGTAGTCCTCCTTAGTCAAGAGACTCAAGACGCGAGCGAAGCGCCGGTTCACGAAGTGATCCGTGTGCCCCTTGGGACGCATGCCCTTGATCAGAATCGGCACGAGTCGGGGATCGCCGCGCTCCTCGAAGTAGGCCAGCCCCGCGTCGATCGTGTCGAGGTCCTCGGTCTTGAGCGTGCGCCGGGCGAGGCGAAGGCCTTCAGGGACCGCCAGCCTCGCCAGGCCCTTGAGCGCCGCCGCGAGGGGCGCGTCGATCCGATTGGTCCGCGGATCCTCGACCGAGGTGAAAGTCACCGGCCGCTGTGAGGCAGCCCCCGCGAACTCCACGAGTCGCTTGACGACGAGCTCGAACACATTGGACCCGGCCATATCGGCCACGACTCGACTCAGCCCCTCTGCGGCCGCGCTCTGAACGCCGCGGTGCGGGTCGCGGAGGAGCCCGAGCAGGGTCTGGATCGCGCCCCTCCCGCCGATCCTCGCCAAGGCGGTCGCCGCAGCGGCCCGAAGCCGGAACGTCGCCGAGCGGGGCCCCGCCTTCTCGATCGCGCGCCGAATCTGAGGGAGTAAGTCACGGTCAGCTCTGCTCCCGAACAAGCCGAGGCAGCGCAGCGCCCAATAGACACGCTCAGGGCCAGGCAAGCTCTTGCCCGAGAGCCGGACTCGAGCGTCGCCAAGCAGCTCCTTGCTCTTGCCCGAGTTGATCCCGCGCAGGAGCGCCTCGAAGTGCGATTGGGGGACCGCGATTCGAACGAAGGTCTCGCTCCCACCGAGGCTCGCCACGACGAGCGGGCGCCCCGAGAGGACTCGGCAGGGGAACCGCCCGAGCGTCGGCGTCGGAAGGGCGAAGCCCTCGCCCGTCGGCTTCCCGCGGAGGAGCAAGTAATCGAGGTCCCCGCTCTGGACGGGCGGGCGGTGGCGGAGTTCGGGGTGGTGGAGGCCGGTCACAGCGAGGAGGTGGCCGTCGCGCTTAGGCCCCTTGAGGGTCTGCTCGACCTCGTAGGCGACGCCGTTCTTGGCGACGCGCAGGGCGCGCGCGAGCACAATCAAGTCGGCGTCTCGAATCGCGTCCCTCAGCGTTGGATCGGCCCAAGTCAGGCCCCGGACCTGAGCTTCGCCCAGCGCAGGGAAGCCGCCGATCAGGAGGAGGCAGATCAGGAGCGCTCTCATGGGGCACGCTCGTGAGCGATCCAGTCCTGCTCGAGCCGGCCCACGCGCAGGGACTTCGGGAACGCCTTCCCCGTCGCAGCGTGTGCGCGAAGCGCAGGCCAGAGGCGGGTGGCCCGCCCCTCGCGCTCGACCAAAGCGAAGGTCGCGAGGCGAGCTGCGGAGGCGCCAGTCGGATCGCCCTCAGCGTTCGGCCCCTCGGCGAAGAGCGCCGCGAGGTGATCCCCGCTCCCGTCGGGAATCGCTCCGCTCGCGACGGCCCGCACCGAGCGTCCAAAGGGAGTCGGTCGCGAACCGCCTGCCTCGAGGCTTGCCCCAGCGAAGGCCTCGGCCATGGCCCGCCCGCTCCAACGGTCTTGGCAGCCGGGGTGGATTCGCTCCAGCGCCCAGCCCGCGGCCAACACTCGGACCCGCTCGAGTCGCTCGGCCTCGGTCTCCCCGGTGCGAGGGTAAGTCGCGAGGTCGACCTTGGCTCCAGGCTCACCCGGCTCCTTGAGGAGTCCGATCCGCAGGGCTGGAATATCTCGACCGAAGACCGCGCTGATTTGGGCCAGGGTCGCGTCGACGACGTTGCGGACCTCGGTCCCCTCGCGGCTTCCAATCCAGCTCTCGACGCGGCACCGGCGGCCCTCGATCGTCTTTTGGCCGGGCGAGAATCCGCTCAGGTTGAGGTCGCCCCCGCGCTTGCTTCGGGCCTCGACCCAGGCCCGCTCCTGGCGGAGGTCGATCAAGTCGGTCGGCGTTTGCTTGGCGAGGGTCTCAAACCAGGTCCGCGCGCCGCGGTCCGCCGCGACTTGGAGCCGAACCCGAAACACGAGCCGACGACCGTCTCCTCGCTCGGCCTTGAGGAGACGCTCACCCTCGCGAGACATGAAGCGCTGCCACGACTCGCTCGCGCGCAGGCGCACCGACGCCTTGGCGTAGATCCGGCGGGTCTCCTCTGGAGACTTGCCCTCCGCCTCGTCCGAGAGCCGCTCGAGCTCCTGCTTGAGGAGGTCGACCTTGACCCGGACGGGGCCCCGACGGGTCGCCGGACGCGCCGAAGGAGAGGGGACTTCGCTCGGCTGGGTCGGCGTAGGAATCGCGCTGGGACTCGGAGCCGGAAGCAGAGCCTGCTTCGCGGCTTCTTGAGAGTCAACGAACACGAGCACGGCGGCCACAGCCGCCAGGATCACGTCCCAAAGGACGAGCTCCATAAGGCTCCATTTGCGAGCGGCAGCCATCGCGAGCGATTGTCGGCCCCCGCGCCCTCTCCCACAACCCTCTGGCTAGGAGTGTTTGGGTTGCAGGCTCACGCCAGCTGGCGCGCCCGAGTCCCAGCAACGCCGCAGCCCAGCACCGGACAGCCACCGTTCTCGGTGTGGCACTCCTCGTGAAGGGAGGTCCCGCAGCCCTCGCATTCGATCACCTCGAGCTCCTCGTCGAAGGTGTCCCGGCAGTAGGGGCAGAGGCCGCCGCTGCCCGCCACGAGCCGCGTCCGGAGCTCGACGAGCGCCGGCGCCTCGCCCTCGTAGATCGAAGCCAAGACCCGCAGGCCTCCCAGGAGCGCGCCGAGGTCCGCTCGATCCTCCTCGGCGTCCAGCTCTCCGTCGACGCGAAGCAGCCCGCCCCGGATCGTGAGCGAGGTCACACCGGGCAACGCGAACACGCGGTCCACGGCTTCGCGAGCCTCGACGAGCTCTTGGAGAGGCTGAACGGAGAGGAAGCCCTTGCCCTCGATCATGTAGGCCCGGTCAAAGCGCTTGTCGCCAGTCTCGAGATCCTTGGTCCAGCGAAACTGCTCGACCGGCACGGCCCGCGAGCGACGGAGCCGAAGGTGAACGTGGCTTTCGGTCGTGAGCTGGAGCCTGAGCGCGAGGTCGTAGTGGCTCCCCAAGCCCTTCAACTCGCAGAACAGCTCGCGACCTCGGTCGAAGGTCTCGAGCACGCTCGTCGGGAGCGCTTTCCCGTGCCGAATCAGCGTCTTACCCTTGGGCCCGGTGAGGTTCAGCCCGCTGACCGTCGCGAGGCTCACGATCAGCTCGTCACGAATCTCCTCTGACTCCACCCGCGTCAACAACCGGCTCTCGCGAATCTCGTTCGCCATTTCGACTTGCCGAGCGTGCTCGGCCTCCTGAGCCCCGCGCCCCCCCACCCCCGGTGCGCTCGGCCCGAACTCGACCTCGCGAGACTCCCGCCGCTCCTTGGCGTCGAGGCGCCGCTCGCGCTCGAACTCCGTCTCAGTCCCCTCGTAGCTCGTCGAGTCCGCGGCTCGCCCAAGGAGGGCCACGCCCACGAGGCAGGCCAGCAGGATCGTCGCGCCGAAGGCCACGAAGAACATCACGAGACCGCGACCCCCGTCGCCAAGCGCTCCCGAGCTTGCTCCAAGACGTAGCTCAGGGCCCGGGGGCCCTCGGGGAGTTTGTAGGGGTTGACCGCCGGGACGCCGGCGAAGCAGAGGACCTGAGTCGCCGCGCGATCCTGGCCGGGTGCGTCGGCGGGGGTCTCGCGGCCCTCGATCAGGTGGTGATAGAGGACCCGCTCGTCTGCGCGGAGCGCCGTGAAGCCGGGCCGGTCCGTCACGCCACCGTCGAGCAAAAATGTTCGTCCCCAGCGGACGGGACGAAACATACCCGGGACGGAGCAAGACGCGCGGACTGCGCGAGCCAAGCGCCCCTCCACGAGCGTCCGAGCTCGAAGCCGAAGGGTGTCGAACACGACGACCCCACACGGCGTCGGGCAGTCCTCGATCCGAGTCACGCCGTGCTCCACCAAGAGGTCGTGGAGCAGACGCTGAAAGGCCCGCCCCGCCAAGAGCCCGCCCCAGGGGAAGCCTGGATCCCAGAAGTCCTTGCGCTCGATGCTCGCGAGTCGGTCCTGGATCTTCGCCAGGGGAACGCCGCTCGCCCAGGCCCCGCCGGCCAGCGCGCCCGCGCTGCAACCAACGATTCGAGCCGGGCGAAGTCCTGCCTCCTCGAGCGCGAGGAGAAAGCCGGTGTGCGCAAAGAACCCAAAGAACCCGCCCGAGAGGACGAGGGTAAACGGCTCGCGAGCCAGCCAACTGTGGAGATCAGGCGCCATGGGCCCCAAATGATACCCAGGCTTGAGAGCCCCGTCTGGCCGACCCGAACTTCGCCGCGAAACCAAATCGACGACTCCGCTCTTCCTGCCTGTCCCAGCCGAGGAGTTCTCATGACCCGTTGGTCACTCGCGCTTGCCTTCTTGGCGAGCCTCGCGGTCCCGCTCTGCGCACAGGAATACTCAGAGGCCGAGTCGTGGCCTTCCCTCGAAGACCCGGCCGATCGCGCCCTGGACGAGGCTCTCGATCGCTCGTTGGACGAGGCTCTCGATCGCTCGTTGGACTTCGATCAGCCCCTCGAGCGGGCGAGACGCAGACCCCCGCCCCAGCCAGAGCGGGATCAGCAGTTCATGGACTACGACAAGGAGACGATCGTCCGGCTGGAGGCCTTCTATCTCCCGGTCGTCGGAATGCATATCGATCGGAATGTCCGCCACCTGGATCGCGACTGGAACGTGGACCCCAAGACAGGGAGCGGACTCTTCCTGCGCTTGAGCGGCGGCGACAAGGCCTCACTCGGCCTCTCCGGTCACGTCAGTCGGCACCGAGAACGCAACCTCGACACGTGGTTCGACGCCTACGCCTTCTACCTAGACGGCCAAGTCGGGGGAGCGCTCAACGAGGGGCCCGTCGAGATCGTGCTCTACCTCGGCGTTGGGATCGGGCTGGCAGGCTTCGACTTCCAAGATCACTTTCAGGACACGGTCGCCGCCGCGGCGCAGATCCGTCTCCAAGGAGGTCTCCGGATCCTCGAACACGTCGAGCTGCTCGCGAACGCGGCCTGGTTCCACTGGGGATATCCGGGCACGAGCATTGGAAACGGCGGCTACCTCGGGCTCGGACTCTCGCTCCGGTTCTGACAGGAGCGAGCCGTCAATTCGCTGGCCCAAGGGTTGACCGTTCGCGTAGGTCGCTCAGCAGAGCTCAGCGCCCAGTGGAATTCGATCAGCCCTGCCACGGGCAGGAGGGCCAGGTCGAGCGCCAACGAGAGCGGGAGGTCCAGGAGGGGGAAAGGGGCGAGCAGCGGTCCGATCCCACCGCAGCGCGGCTCGCCGGGGAGCAAGTCGGTCACGTCGAGGGCGCGCCCGAGCTCGACTAGGTCGAGGCGCACCCCGCCAAAGGGGAGCGGTCCGCCCGGGAGCATGGCCTGGCCGATCGTCCCGCAGCCCGTCAGGGAAAGCAGGGCCCAGAGGGCGATTGCGCGGAGCGTCTTCACGCCCTCTCGACTGACTCCGTCCAAGCGCGATTCGATCGCAATCTCGATGACCTCGAGCGGACAGCTTCTCCTCGAGGGAGTCGCGTGTGGAGACCTGTCGGTTTCGCGACGCGAAGCCGACTTAGCGCGACCCCACCGCAACGCGCGCCCGACCGCAGCCCGTCGCGACCCCTGCCGATTCCGCGCCACCTGGACGTCGGCCGTCAGGAAGTGCGCCGCCCTGACTCTCTCAGACGCCCCATGCGGTCCCAATCGCAGGCGCAGATTCCATCAGGCCGACGTCGCCCTTGCCACGCCCCTCCGCCAACATCAGACCCCGCCAAACCTCCCGCCTCCGACAGACTCGCGCGGGCGAAGCCCGCAAAAACACTGGGGGAGACCCGTCCCCCTAACAAACGGGGTCCGTACAGGAACCATCCCCCATTCTGGGTTCTTTGGGTGCGAAGCATCCCGGAGGGGGAGTTCCGTAGTGAGGAACGAGCGAAGGAATGGGGGAGACCCGTCCCCCCTAACAAACACGTCTACTCCCGTTCGCTCTCGAGGAGGGCGAACATCAACGTGTCGCGGGGCGTGTCGTCGACGCCCAGCTCGTTTCGGATCAGCGTCGCCTCGAGGCGGAGCCCGCACTTCTCCGCGACTCGTTTGCTGCCCAGGTTCTGGGCGTCGCAGTGCCAGGTGAGGCGCGTCCAAGGCCAAGCGTCGGAGAACCCCCAGCTCAACATGGCCTCCAAGACTCGCGTCCCGAGTCCCTGGCCCGCCGCCGAGGAGCGGATCCACATGCCAACCTCTGCGCTCCGCGTCGCAAACCCCTTCCCGCGGAGGTGGAACCCGGTCCCCCCCAAGAGAGTCCCCTCAGGCCCGAACACCGCCGCGGTGAAGTCCGTCGCCAGGAGCCAGCGGCCCTGGAACTGGCGGACTAGGCGCTCGGCCTCCTCTGGAGTCTGCCTCTCGCTCGCCCAGGGCATCCAGGGCGAGAGGTGCGCGTAGCTCTCGAGGGTGGCCTCGCGCAGCGCTGGCCCGTCGTCGGGCCGATAGCAGCGGAGCGTGAACCCCTCCCCTTCGTAGCGATCAGGGGCGGCGAAGTAGTCCATGCTTAGACCGGCTCGAGCCAGCCGCGCCGAGGAGCCTCCTGGTTCGCGAGTCGCTGCACGATCCGCTCGGCGAGGGGCGGGAGGCTCGCGACGTCTGCCCGGCAGTAACGGATCAAGCGCAACAGGGCTCGGCGATCGCCGGCCAAGTGGGCGTGCCAGAGACGAATCGCCTCCTTCCCGTCGCAGCTCGTGACGTCTGGAGGGCGTCGCCAGCCGAGGGCTCGCTCGACTTTCTTGAGGCCCCCCCGCAGCCCGACGTGACGGCCCGCGATCGCGAGGTCGAGGTGCGGCAGGTCCCAAGGGAGCGTCGGAAAGGCCCGCCGAAGCCGGGGAATGTCGAAGTTTGCGCCTGCGAAGGTGACCAGGAGGCGAGCTCCAGCCAGCTCCTCCGCCAGCCGACGGGCGCTCAGGTCTCGACCTTCGACCAAGACCGTGGTGAGCATTCCGTCCGAGATCCCGACCATTGTGATGTCGTCCTCGAGGTCGAGACCGAGGGTCTCTATGTCGAGGTAGCGGGCCGAGTCACGCAGCTCGCAGTAGAGCCGCCACTGCTCGCCAGGCCGCACGAGCCGAGCCAGCGCCAGCGCGTCGTCGAAGGGCGGAATCGCGCGCGTCGCGGGGCGCGAATCGATCCCCAAGTCACTAGGTGACTTTTCATTCGATGCACCCTGAGCGGGCTTCGAAGAGGATTGACTGGCGACCGGATTCATGCCCCCAAAGGTAGGTCGCTCGACCGACAGAGTTCGATCGCCTCTACCATGCGGGTTTGCATCCATCGATGGCATTTGAGCGAGAGGTGGCGGGCGCGCATGGCTCGCAGCGCCCTTCGTGGCTGGGCTAGGGGGCGTTGTGCGTTCTTTGGCCTCGGCGCGGAGTGTGCCAAGTCTGGCGCGGGCGAAGCCCACACTCCGCGCCGGAGCCCCCTCCGAGCGCGGGGCGCGCGATGGACGCCATCTCCCAACCCATCGCAGCTCTCGAGATGTCCCTTCGCGGAAGAACGGGGGCGAGTTTCGCTCGGCTGACGTGCCTTCGTGAGTTGACGAAGGGTCCGCTAATTGACGTGGTCGAGGTCCCTGGCTGGCACCGTGACTTGGCGTTCGCCTTGCCCGGGGACTTCGGCAGCACAGGTCACCACGTCCTGGCCCCAGTCGACGCTGACGACTCGCCCCGGGAGAGCTTGGGCCGAGAGGCCGGGGACGTTGACGAGTTCGTTCTCGCGGTAACACGGCATCAACCGGGTCAGGTCGGCTGGCTTGGTCCCCGTCTTGCCGTCGGGGGTCGGGACCGAGACCACGGCTTGGGTCCCCTGGAGCGAGAGGATCTGGCCCCAGCTGATCTTTCCGCCGGTTCGCGGGATGCGCACGTAGTCGCCTTGGGCGAAGTTGCGTGAGCGCCGCGGGTGAGGAGGCGGCGCGCCCTGGCCGCCGGGCATCTCCCAGTTCATGTTCTGGTAGAGGTCCGTCATGAAGGGCAAGCGCTTGATGTACTCCCAGGCGTCCCAGTAGCTGCGGTCCTTCTGCTCGCCTCGGTAGTCGTGCGGGATTTGATCCCGGTACTCGTTGAGCGGCATCGTGATGTTGAGCGCGTCAACGATCTGGCGGCGCGCGCCACGCGACGTGACCCCGGACGTAACGTCCTGAACGGACGCAACCCAGGCTTTCCCGCCTCCCTCTCGGTAGATCAAGTAGTTCAAGCGACCGTTGTGGGAGGCGAAGATGTAGGCCGTGATCGCGCCATACATGGGCGACTGGATCTGCTCGGTCGAGACGACCCGGCTGAAGTCGGGGGCGTCTCCGCTCTCGCCAAAGCTAAACGTCTCGGGGGACCCCCACGAGCGCTCCCCCTGCTGGATGTGCTGCGAGAAGCTGCCGATCGCGCGCGCCTCGGCCGGGAAGAAGCCCTCGGTCGGGTGGGAGTTTCCGGCGGCGTAGTCCTCGCGGGACTTGACCTCGAGCGCGCCGTAGAAGATCAAGTCGCCCTGCTCTTCGCTCAGGTCGGTCCGGACCGTGGTTTGGCGGCGGGAGAGTTCGCTGATCAGCTCGAAGGGGAGGTCCGTGCTCTCTTCGTGGGGGTTGCCCTTCCCGATCCACCCCTCACCAATGCCTATGTGACGGAGGCCGGTCTGGCGGTGGCTCGCCGCGCGCCAGATCCCCTGGCTCTGGCTCGCGTAGTAGACGCGAACGTGGACCTGACCCTCTTCCTCGACGTAGGCTATGTAGGCGACGCGACCGGCCGCTTGGAAGGGCTGGCTGATGTGATAGCGGACGCCTTCGATCTCGGCTCGCCAGCGCGGCTCGAACCCGTTCTGCCGGAGGTAGTCGGCGGTGATCTGGGGCCCGCCTTTGTATTCGTAGCCCTCCTCGGAGCCATACGCCACCGCCCGTCGGAGGACGTCCTCGTTGCGGGACTCGGCGGGGAGGTGAGGCAAGAGCTGCTTGAAGATCCGGTTGGCCAGGAAGCTCGCGGCGGCCTTGGGCGTGTAGTAGCCGTTTTGAATCCGGTCGAGGGCCACGGGCATTTGAATCTCAACGTGACCCAGGAGCTCCGCGCCGAGGTCGACTTTGCCTTTGGACACGGCTTGGACCCGCGCTCCGACCTGGCGCAGAGCCTCCTCGACCAAGGTCTTTTGGTCGGTGCTCGGGAGGGGCGGGCTGGAGCGGATCGATCCGCGGACGGTGATCTTCAAGCCTCTTCCTCCAGCGCAGCGGACGCTGCGCCCACGACGGTCACGAGGCGGGAGAAGGCCTGGGAGAGGGCGCCCTTGTGGCTGTCAACGAGGCGCTCGAGCGACTCGAGTTCGCGCTGGGCCTCAAGGAGGGCGGCGCGGTCGGCCTCGAGGGTCTCGGCCGAGAGGTTTCGGATCCGCTCGTAGGCGGCGGCGGCGGTCGTCAAGGCGACGAGGCCCAGCATGCCGCCCTGGGAGAGATCTTCGACCGCTTGGCGAGCTTCCTGCTTGATCGTGCTCAACTCCACCACGGGCGCCTCCTGGGGGGAAGTGTACAGCAGGGCGGATCGCGAACGCCAACAAGATTGGCCGTCTCAACCGACCTTGGGAAGAGCCTCCTAAGCCATTTGCGTGAAAGCGATTATCGGTGCGACACATTGCCGCAGGGGATGCCAAGTGGCGGCTCCTACACTCCGACTACCCAAGGGACTCCATGTGTTTCGGGTCCCCCTTGCGGGGGGCCCGGACTGCTCGTAGAACCTTGGGCCATCCACCCCAGCTAGAGGCAACTGCCTCGAGATCGCTGGGGCAAACGGACGAGGTGGCGACGGTGGCAGCAAGAGCGGCAACGGCTACGGAGCACGCACGGTGAGTTGGAATTCCCCCCGCCAGGTGATCTTCCCCAAGTGGTTCGATATCGCGATCAAGATCGTCGTGGTCCTGGTTTTGAGCGTCGTCGGCTACGTGCACCTGCTCGTGGCCTATGGGTTCTCACCCAAGACGACCGACGTCGGTTACGCGCCGGAGCAGCCGATTCCCTACAGCCACGCCCTGCACGTGGGTGAGCTGGGAATCGACTGTCGCTACTGCCACACCGGCGTCGACCGGAACAGCTACAGCAACATTCCCACGGCTCAGACTTGCATGAACTGCCACAGCAAGGTCAAGACGGACAGCAAGCTGCTCGAGCCCCTTCGCGAGGCGTTTAAGGAGGGCAAGCCGGTCGAGTGGATCAAGGTCCACGACTTGCCTGACTACGTCTACTTCAACCACAGCGCTCACGTGACTCGCGGAGTCGGCTGCCAATCCTGCCACGGTCGGATTGATCAAGCCGAAGTCGTTAGCCAGATTAAGCCCCTCAGCATGAGCTGGTGCCTCGATTGCCACCGCCACCCTGAGGCTCACCTCCGCAACCCTGCTCAGGTCAAGCCGACCTTCATGGGCTTCGACACCCTCACCCCGAGTGAGTTGAAGAAGTTCGTGAACGCCGACAACCGTGACGACTACGGTCGCCAGGTCGCCAAGGACCTGGGCATCAACCCCCCGACGGATTGCTCAACATGCCATCGTTGAACGAGACGCAAGGCAAGGCCTACTGGCGCAGCCTCAATGACCTGGCGGACACTCCCGAGTTCAGGGAGATGGTCAAGAACGAGTTCCCAAGCCGCCTCGACGCAGTGATCGATCCGGTCTCGCGCCGTCGATTTGTCCAGGTGATGGGCGCGTCCATGGCGCTGGCAGGCCTCAGTGGCTGCGACTTGATGCGCTGGCCCGAGAAGAAAGTCCTCCCCTACTCCCGCCTCCCGGACGAGCGTCTGCCTGGGATTCCCGTTGAGTACTCGAGCACGATGGAGCTCGGCGGCGTCGGCGTGGGCGTCGTCGTCAAGGCCTATGACGGTCGTCCGATCAAGATCGAGGGCAACGATCTTCACCCCGAGAGCCTCGGGGCAGCGACGGCCTACACCCAAGGCAGCATTCTTCAGCTCTACGATCCCGACCGCAGCAAGGTCGTCCGCAAGAAGGGCGCGAGCGGTTGGACCGAGGAGAGCGCGAGCGACTGGGCGGCGTTTACCAAGGAACTCGGCCAGCGCCTGACCACGGTCACGGCGAGCAAGGGCGCCAAGCTGGGCGTCCTGGCCGAGGCCAGCAGTTCACCGACGCTCGGCGAACTCCGCAAGAAGCTCCAGGCTACGCCTGGCTTCGAGCGAGTCACGTGGGTTGAGTGGGAGCCCCTCTCTCGCGAGACCGAGGAGACTGGCCTCAGCCAGATCCTTGGCGGTGCTTATCGCGTCCACCACAACCTCCGCCAGGCCGACGTCGTGGTTTGCCTCGACGAGGACCTGTTCGGCCACCACCCCGCCTCGCTTCGCTTGGCGCGTGAGTTCGCTGACCGGCGTCGCGAAATGGACGCGGACCGCACCAAGGGCAGTCGGCTCTACTCCATTGAGTCCACGCTCAGCGTGACCGGGACGATGGCTGACATTCGTCAGCCGCTCCAGGCTGGTCAGGCGCTCGACTTCGGCCTGGCCCTCGCCGCCGCGCTCGCGAAGCGACCTGAGCTCGAGGGCCGCGTCAGCTCTGACGAGCTGCGTCGGACTCTCGCCAAGTTCGCAGGCGCCGCCGCAGGGCACGAGGCCCTGATCGAGCAAATGGCCGCCGATCTGACCGGCGCTCGTGGGCGCTCGGTGATCGCGGTTGGACCTCGTCAGTCAGCCAAGCTCCACGGCTTGGTGCACCTCCTCAACGGTCTCCTCGGCAACGTGGGCGCCACCGTCCGCTACACCAAGGCGCCTGAGGGCTCCAGCGGCGTGGAAGGGCTCAAGGAGCTCCACCAGAAGATCGCCGACGGCAAGGTCGACACCCTGCTCGTGATCGGCGCGAACCCGGCCTATACGGCTCCCAGCGACCTCGACTTCAACAGTCTCCTCGAGAAGCAAGGCCTCTGGAGCGCCCACCTCGGCCTCTATCAGGACGAGACGGGGCTCAAGACGAGTTGGCACCTGCCGCGGAGCCACTACCTTGAGGCCTGGGGCGACGCGCGGGCCTACGACGGCACGATCTGCCTGACCCAGCCTCTGATCGCTCCTCTCTACGCGGGGAAGAGCGCGATCGAGTTCGTCTCGCTCCTCTTCGACCCGACGAAGGCTCAGACTGGCTACGACCTCGTCCGTGGTGCCCACAAGGCGCTCGGGGTCTACACGGGCGACTTCGAGGCCGGCTGGCGCGCAGCGCTACACGGAGGCGTTCTCGATGGGACGGCCGCGACGCAGGTCAACCCAGATCAGCAACTCAAGCCACTCTTAACGAGTCTCCAGGAGCACACCGCGAGTCAGCCTTCCGGATACGAGCTCGTGTTTACGGCCTGCAGCAAGATCTACGACGGTCGCTTTGGGAACAACGGCTGGCTCCAAGAGCTCCCGGACCCGATCACCAAGCTGACCTGGGACAACGCGCTCCTGATGAGCGAGCAGACCGCCAGCGAGATCGACGGAGGCCTCAAGGAAGGCGACCTCGTGACCGTGAACGGGACCCTCGAGGCTGCGGTCTATGTGCTCCCCGCTGGCGCCCTGCCTGACAAGACGGTCACGATCGCGCTCGGCTACGGCCGCAAGGAGGCCGTGGGCGTGGTCGGCGCGAACGCGGGCTTCAACGCCTACCCGCTCCGCACCCAGGCCGCGATGGGTTATCTCCCAGGCGTCACGATCAAGGCGCTCGGACAGACCTACGTCCTGGCGACGACCCAGGACCACCAGAGCGTCCTGACGACGATCTCCAAGGCAGAGATCCAGCGCCGGACCCCAGACCTCGTGCACGAGGGGACGCTGGACCGCTACACGACCCAGCCGAACTTCGCGAAGAACGTCTGGGAGGACGGCACCCGCGGCATGGGCCCCGATCCGGCCACGACACTCCTCTGGAAGGAGCCCCAGGCCTTCGAAGGCCGTCGTTGGGGAATGGTGATTGACCTCAGCGTTTGCACAGGCTGCAGCGCATGCGTCGTCGCCTGCCAGGCCGAGAACAACATTCCAGTCGTCGGCAAGTCAGAGGTCCAGCGCGGACGCGAAATGCAGTGGCTGCGGATCGACCGCTACTTCAGCCACAAGCCGCTCCAAGACCTCGAGGCCGAGGAGGCCGAGGAGGCCGAAGCGGCGAAGGGCCACGGCGGCGATCACGGCGGCGGGCACGGCGAGAGCAAGCTCCCGCCCTTCCTGCGCGGGTTGCGGGTCGTGCACCAGCCGATGCCCTGCCAGCAGTGCGAGAACGCGCCTTGCGAGTCGGTTTGTCCCGTCGCGGCCACGACGCACAGCGCCGAGGGCCTCAACGACATGACCTACAACCGCTGCATTGGCACCCGCTACTGCGCGAACAACTGCCCCTGGAAGGTCCGGCGCTTCAACTACTTCTACAACCATCACGGTCCCTTCCACCCGCGCAGCAGCCCGGGTCACAAGGAACTCCCGAAGCTGCCGAGCACGCCGTTCACGCGAGCCACGGGGCTGCCCTTGGCGACGGTCGAGACCAAGGTCGAGGAGCTCGTCTACAACCCCGAGGTCACGGTTCGTTCTCGCGGGGTGATGGAGAAGTGCACCTACTGCGTGCAGCGGATCAAGGCGGTCTCGATTCCGGCGCGCAACGCTTCGATCAAGGCCCACGCCGAGAAGGTCGCCCGTGGGGAAGCCAAGGAACGCGACGAGCACGACTGGAAGGTCGAGGACGGCGCGATCGTGACGGCTTGTCAGCAGTCCTGCGCGACTCAGGCGATCACCTTTGGTGACCTGAGCGACCCCGACAGCCGGATCAGCAAGCTGCGCGGGGAGCCTGGCACCAAGGCCAAGGTCGATCCCGCCTCGCAGCGGGTTTACACGATGCTTCCAGAGCTCAACGCGCGCCCGCGGACGAGTTACCTGGCGCGCATTCGCAACCTTCCGAAGCACGAAGCGTAGGCCAGTCGTGAGCGAACTCGCCAACAACTTCGATAACACCTTCGACGACCCCACCCGGCGCGCGCCGCTGATCACGGGTCAGCACAACCTGACCACGATCACAGACACGATCTGTGGCGTGGTCGAGAACAAGCCCCCCAGGATCTGGTATATCGCGTTCGCGATCTCGTTCGCGATCATGTCGACCCTCGCGGGCACGATCGGCTACCTGATCTTTGCCGGAACGGGGGTCTGGGGCCTCAACAACCCGGCCGCTTGGGGCTGGGCGATCGTCAACTTCGTGTTCTGGGTTGGTATCGGCCACGCCGGGACCTTGATCTCGGCGATCCTGTTCTTGTTCCGTCAGAAATGGCGAACAGGGATCAACCGCTCGGCCGAGGCGATGACGATCTTCGCCGTGATTTGCGCCGGCATGTTCCCAGGCATTCACATTGGGCGCGTCTGGTACGCCTTCTACCTAGCGCCGCTCCCGAACCAAATGGACATGTGGCCTCAGTTCCGCAGTCCGCTCCTGTGGGACGTGTTCGCGGTCAACACCTACTTCGTCGTCTCGCTCTTGTTTTGGTACATGGGAATGGTCCCCGACCTCGCGACCTTGCGGGATCGGGCGACGTCTCGGGTTCGCCAGATCGCCTACGGGTTCTTCTCGCTCGGGTGGCGGGGCAGCAACCGTCACTGGCACCGCTACGAGCGCGCCTACCTGATCCTGGCTGCCCTCGCGACGCCGCTCGTGCTCTCGGTCCACTCGGTCGTTAGCTTCGACTTCGCGGTCGCGCAGGTCCCGGGCTGGCACACGACGATCTTCCCGCCCTACTTCGTGGCGGGCGCGATCTTCTCGGGCTTCGCCATGGTGCTCACGCTCTTGATTCCGTGTCGCCATATCTTTGGCCTCAAGGACTTCATTACGCTTCGCCATATCGAGAACATGAACAAGGTCATTCTGGCGACCGGCTCCATGGTCGGCCTCGCCTACGCCACCGAGTTCTTCATTGCTTGGTATAGCGGCAACCCGATCGAGCAGTTCGCGTTCCAGAACCGGGCCTTCGGCCACTACTGGTGGGCCTACGCGATCATGATCAGTTGCAACGTGATCACGCCCCAGATCTTCTGGTTCAAGAAGGCACGGACGAACATTTGGATCACCTTCGTCGCGAGCATTTTCGTCAACATTGGAATGTGGTTCGAGCGCTTCGTGATCATCATCACGTCGCTGACGGCTGACTACATTCCAGCGGCTTGGGATTATTACAGCCCGACTTGGGTCGACATCATGACCTTCGTCGGCAGCTTTGGTCTCTTCATGACCTGCTTCCTGCTCTTCTGCCGCTTCCTGCCCATGGTCGCGATCTCAGAGGTCAAGTTGACTCTCGCTGAGCAGAGGCACATGGAGCACATAAAGCAGGCCTACGCTGAACAGGCTGCGGAGAAGGGGGGCGAAGCGTGAGCGACGACGCGAAGGACCCTAAGGACGAGGCTGCAGACGACGCCAAGGCTGCAGACGACGCCAAGGCAGCAGACGACGCCAAGGCAGCAGACGCCAAGGCAGCGGACGCCAAGGCCGACGACGACGCCAAGGCCGACGACGACGCCAAGGCCGACGACGACGCCAAGGCCGACGACGCCAAGGCCGACGACGCCAAGGCTGACGACGCCAAGGCTGACGACGCCAAGGCTGACGACGCCAAG
>JAESQQ010000277.1 GCA_016765095.1 Planctomycetota bacterium
GACACCCAACTCTTCCTAGCTAGTAAAGCGGAGCACGATTCTGAGCGAGGTCGCCGTCCAAGCGAAGGGGAGTCGTGAGATCACCCTCGCGGGCGACCTCTCAGAATCGTAGCCTCCGGTTTAGAGCTTGATGCAGACGTTCTTCGACTCGCTGAAGAACTCGAGCGAGTGCTGCCCGCCTTCCCGGCCGACTCCGCTCTCTTTGACGCCACCGAAGGGCACTCGCAGGTCGCGCAGGAGCCAGGTGTTGACCCACACCATGCCGACGTCGAGGTTGGCGCTGAAGCGGTGGGCTCGGGCGAGGTCGCGGGTCCAGACCGAGGCCGCGAGGCCGTAGCGAACTCCGTTCGCGAGGGCCAAGGCCTCCGCCTCGTCTTGGAAGGGCTGAACGGTCACCACGGGACCAAAGATCTCCTCTTGGACCGTCCGGCACTCCTGTCCGAGGCCGCTTATGACCGCTGGCGTCAAGAACGCGCCTGCCGCGAGGTCTCCCCCGGGCCGTTCGCCGCCGCAGTGGACCGTGCCCCCCTCCTCGCGCGCGAGCGCGAGGTAGCTCTCGACTTTCTCTCGGTGCGAGGGAGCGACGAGGGAGCCGACTTGGGTCTCGGGGTCGCTCGGGTCTCCGATTCGGAGCGCAGCCACGCGCTCGCAGAGGCCCGCCAGGAACTCCTCGTAGATCGGAGCTTCGACCAAGATCCTCGAGCCGCAGAGGCAGATCTGGCCTTGGTTGGCGAACCCGGCCCGGGTCACGCCTTCCAGGGCGGCTTCGAGGTCGGCGTCGGCGAACACGACGGAGGGGTTCTTGCCGCCGAGCTCCAGGCTCAGCTTCTTGAACAGAGGGGCAGCGGTCGCGGCGACTCGGGCCCCGGTCGCGGTGCCGCCCGTGAAGCTGATTCCTCGCACCTTTGGGTGCCCGACCAGCGGCGCGCCGACCTCCGGGCCCAGGCCATGTACGAGGTTGAACGCGCCAGCTGGGAGCCCAACCTCGGTCAAGACTTCGGCCAGGGCGCTCGCGCTGAGCGGCGTGATCTCGCTCGGCTTGGCCACGATCGCGTTGCCCATGGCGAGGGCCGGCGCGGTCTTCCAGCTGAGGAGGTAAAGCGGGAGGTTCCAGGGCGTGATCAGGCCGACGGTCCCGACTGGCTTGCGAAGGGTGTAGTTGAGGGCTCCCGCCATGGGGAACATGTCGCTTCGGCTGTGCCGAATCGCGCCCGCAAAGAACCGGAAGTTGCTGATCACGCGCGGAATGTCGATCGTCCGCGCGAGGGAGACGGGTTTTCCCGTGTCGGCTGACTCGAGGGCTGCGAACTCGTCGAGGCGAGACTCGATCGAGGCCGCCACGGCGTCGAGGAGGTCCGCCCGCTCGTTGACCGTGGTTCGGCCCCAAGGCCCAGCCAGGGCCTCTTGGGCGGCGCTGACTGCGGCCTCGACGTCGGCGGCGTTGCCGCGCGCGATTCGACCCGCGAGTTGGCCCGTGGCCGGGGCGAGGTCCTCCAGGTATTCACCCGAGGCCGGCGGGTGGGGACGACCGGCTATGTGGTGATCGAGGGTCTGGCCGAGCTTCAGGTTGGGCATTGGGGTCTCTCCCGAGGAGGGCTACTCCTCGGCGTCTTGGAGCGCTTGGAGCGCCTCGTGTTCCTCAGGATCGAGGAGCCAAGGCGGTTGATAGCTCCCGTCGAGCCACTTGCCGTAGTCGATCAGTCGGCAGCGGGCGCTGCAGAAGGGAGGGCGAGTGTCTTTTCGCCGCGGGCCGAGCGTGGCTCCACAGATTGGACAGACGCCGAGGGGGGCGCCAGACGAGGTCACGTGCTGTCTTCGATTCGAAAGCCCTCTAGGACCGCTCGGCCGCGCAGGGAGAGGCCGACGGAGAGGGGCTTTTGGCTCCAGTCATCCGTGGGATACCAGGCGCTCGCGTCGGTCCCGGGCCTGGGTGCGAGGATGCCCAAGCAGAGGAGGCGCCGCAAGCCGAGGGCTCGCTGGGCAGCGGGGACCTCGACCGCATAGATCTTGTGCACTTCGTAGACGAGGTCTTCGCACTTGAAATCGTCGAGGCCGCAGCCCGGACGGTACGCGCGGGCGACTTCGCGGAGCGCGGGGTAGAGAACCGCTTGGCGGACTCGGTGTCGGAGGTGGGCCATCTCGTTCCACGTGATCCGGTCTCCCTCTCGGTGGCGGCGGAGTTTGTCTCCGCGTGGCGAAATCGTGAGGCCACTGGCGAGGGTCGCCGGGGCGGCGTGGTCGAGCTCACTCGCGGGGTCGCGGGGGACGAGGACTCCGAGCGAGAGGAAGCGATAGAGCCCCGGGAAGCCATACTGCTTGCCCCAGGCGGTCAAGTCGTCACTCGAGAAGCACTCGTCGTGAAGCGCGGCCATTTCGGCTGCGCTGGTCTGATCGAGGAGCCACTCGATCTCCCTCCAGGCGAAGAGCTGCTCGTGCACGGGCGCCTGGCGGTGGAGGATTTGAGTCTCGAGCGAGCTAGGCGTGATCTCGAGTTCGTCGGATTGGACTCGGGAGACCTCCGTGGGCGGGTCTTCGCCTTGCTGGAGCGGTCGCGGGGGGCCCTCGGACTCGACGACGAGGAGGGTTATGTCGCCGAGCCGGATCGCGTCGCCGGGCGTGAGGGAGTGGCGGAGGACTCGGTCGACGCCGACGTAGCAGCCGTTGAGGGAGTCGAGGTCGAACAGGACCGGGCCCTCGTGCTCCCAGCGAATCCGCGCGTGCTCTCGAGAGAGCTGGGTCGAGTACAGAGAGAGGTCGCACTTCCGGCCACGCCCGATCGTGACGTCGCGTCCGGGTTGGAGCAGAAAGGGGTCAGCGCCCCGCATAGCCAGCCAGAGCGGCATTCGACGGTCTCTCCAGGTGAGCCCAAAAGCTGGCCCGCATTGTGCCTTGGGTCGGCACTCAGGGCGACCCCTGAGGAGGGGAAAGGGAGGAGTGAAAGGGAGGGGGGAGGGGGGAGACACACCCATCCCTGTTCCCGTTGTTGTTCCCTCTGTTGATATCCCGTGCTCCCTTCTTCTCCCGGTCAGGCTGCATCGGTCAGCCAGGCCGTTGATCCGGAGAGAGAACGGGCCAGGGAAGTCTAAGCCTCGGCCGGCGGGGTTTCTTCGGCTGGCGCGGGAGCCTCTGCTGGCGGTGGGGGAGCGGCTTCGGCTTTTGCCGGGGAGTCTTTGGCGTCCTTGCTCGGCTCGTCTTTCTCCGGGCGCGTGCCAAACAGGACATAAGCCACGAGGTGTCCCGGGCCGACGAGGATCAGCTCGAAGAAGCGTGGGAGGAGCTCGAAGGGCATTGGGGTGATCACCCGGGCCAGCCAGAACAGGCCCCAGACCACGGGCCAGCAGAGTCCGACCATGAGGTAAGTCGCGATCGAGACTTGGATCCCGAGGAAGCTCTCCCCGAGGTAGACCCGTGCGACGAGGGCCAGCACGAGGCCCCAAGCGACGGTTCCAATCAGCTTCGCGAAGAAGCCTGCCTTGCGCTTACCCTCGCTCATGAGGAGGGCCAAGCTGCCGTGGGGTTAGCTTGCGTCGGCGTCGGGGCTGGCATTAGGTCGCGGACCCGCGGCTGGCCAGAGACGAGGTCTCCCAGGCCTTGCGGACGCGGGCGAAGACCTCGACCCGCTCAGCGGCCGTGTCCTCGCCGCGCTTGCTGAACAGGAGCATGCTGACCGAGTCGAGGAGGTGCCCTTCGGCTGAGCTCTCAAGGTCGAGGGCTTCGAGTTCGAAGGCCTGGAGGAGCGCTCCCCAGTCTTCCTCCTCGATGTCCTTCATGGCAGCCATTTTGGTGCTGTCGAGGCGGAAGTGCTCTTGGACTTTTTCGTTGAGCCAGCTCTCGATCGTCCCGCGCTCGTCCCAGGTCTCGGTCGCGAACAGCTCCGTCATGTCGCGGCCGTCGAACTTGGCCTTCTTCCAGCGTTGCTGGCCTCCGTTCGACTGAAGGTGACTCCGCAGCGCCTCGACGGAGCGAGTCAGCTTCGAGAGGAACCCGTTGAGGGTCCTCAGCGCGCAGACTAAGTAGAGGCGCTCGCGGAACCGGGCCGAGAGATCGGCGAATTCACCCGGGAGCCCTGCTGTGGCGGCGCTGGCCGCCTTCAGCTTGAAGGCACCGAACGCGATCGGGCCGAGGCCGATCAGGCCGCCGA
>JAESQQ010000278.1 GCA_016765095.1 Planctomycetota bacterium
ATTATAGAAAGACTAATCAAGTCGGTCGTCGGCCTTGGCGTCCGCAGCCTTGGCGTCGTCAGCCTTGGCGTCGTCAGCCTTGGCGTCGTCAGCCTTGGCGTCGTCAGCCTTGGCGTCGTCGGCCTTGGCGTCGTCAGCCTTGGCGTCGTCGGCCTTGGCGTCGTCGGCCTTGGCGTCGTTAGCCTTGGCGTCGTTAGCCCAGAAGCGCACGTACTCGTCGTGCTTGTACCGTTCGGCGGGTGCGAACACCACGTTCCGGATCTCGTGGCGCTGCTGGACGAATTTCTCGGGCTCCCGCGGCTTGTCCGCGTGCACCACGGGGGCAGCCATGTCGTAGATCAGCGTCGCGCCAGGGCACTCCGCGAAGCCCTCGTCTTCGTAGCGCCAATACTGCGACAGGCCCAGGATCCGGTTGCTTACGTAGATCGCCTCGTTGAGCTCGTGGGTCACGATGAGGATCGTGTGCGGGGGCACGCCCCCCTCGGCCTTGATCTTTTGATTCTCGCCGTACAACTCCAGCAGCATGTCCTGGAGCTCCTCTCGCGTCGCCTCGTCGAGGGCGCCGAAGGGCTCGTCCAGGAGGAGGATCTCCGGCTTCATGATCAGCGCCTGGGCGATGGCAACGCGCTGCTTCATTCCCCCCGAGAGCTGGTACGGGTAGCGTTCGAGCGCCGCGCCGAGTTTGAAGCGGGTCAGGAGCGCGTCGGCCTCGGCGAGGAGTTCCTTGCGAATGGCCCGGCAGTGGAGGGGGCGTATCATCCTGTCGAGGAGGGTGGTCCTGTCCAGCATCGGCCCGATCGCCACGTTCTCCTGGGCGGTCAGGAAGGGGAACAGGGAGTAGTGCTGGTAGACGATCCCGCGGTTCCGCCCTGGGGAGCGGGTGACCTCGTTGTTGACCCGGACCTCGCCCGCCTTGGGGGGGTGGGTCCCGACGATCGCCCGCAACAGGGTTGATTTACCGCAGCCGCTCGGACCGACCAGGGCCACGATCTGACCGCGCCCCACCCGCAGGTTGATGTCGTGCAGCACCTTCAGGTCGCCGAACCACTGGCGTATGCCGTCGCACTCGAGAATGATCTCGCTCATTCGGACGACGCCACCTCACCCCGGAACATCGCTCGCAGGGACTCCCACATGCTCGCGCCCTCGGGCTGGTGCTCGTACCAGGGGCAGATGAACGTCTGCAGCCGACGCAGGCCGAGGTCGACCGAGTAGCCAAACATGGCCAGCAGCATGATGTAGGGGTAGACCACGTTCATGTGCAGCAGCCGCGACTCGAGGCGGATCCGGTAGCCGAAGCCGACGTCGCCCACCACCATTTCGGCGGCGATCAGGTAGACCAGCGCCGGGCCCGTCTGCAGCCGCACCCCCTCGAAGATCTTCGGGAGGATCTGCCGGAAAATGACGAAGAGCACGATCTCCAGGTGGGAGGCTCCCAGGGTGTAGCTCTTGTGGATCAGCTCCTCAGGCACGTCGTTTTTGATGGCCAGGTAGATGGTCATCGCCATGGGCGGGAGGATCCCGAAGGCGATCATGGCCACGTACATTTTCATCTCCAGACCGAAGATGACGAAGAACACGGCCAGCATCGCGATGGGATTCAGCTTTCCCAAAATGGTCAGGGGGGGCACCAGGAACGACTCCGCTGGCGCCCAGCACCCCATCAAGAAACCGAGCACCATAGCGCCCGCGATCCCGGCCGCCATTCCCGCGCCAAGGCGCTTCCCAGTGGCGATGGCATCCTCAGTCAGCCACACGTCGCCAGAGCGGTGGTGTGGCGTGGTCATCTTGCCCCAGCCGTCTGCCAGCTGACTCCACCCAGGCATGGTGGTGTCCTTGGGGTTCAGCTGGTGCTGCCGTGCGGAGAGGCCGGCGTAGATGGCCACGAGGACGACGACTGAGGCCAGCCCCAGGGCCGCCCTCCAGCGGAAGTCGATGGGCGAGCGGATCAAGTTTTGGCTACTGCTTGTCCTCGACCATTTTCATGTAGGTCGGGTCGAAGCGGAGGTGCGTGTCGGGCGCGTCGGCCTTGGCCCCGTAGCCGACCTTGGGCTCGCTCTCGACGATCCCGTGGTCGACGCAGAACTTGATCACCTTGGGCATGATCGCCTTGAGCTTGCCGCCCGTGAACAGGGCGGTCCCTTCGGCGGCGTTCTTGTAGAAGACGGTCTGCTCGCAGACCTTCTTCATCGCGTCGACCTTGAGGTTCGAGAACTTCTCGCCGAGAGCGACTAGGGTGTCGTCGCGGGTCTTGGCGTCGTTGAGCCTGATGTTGACGGCGTAGAAGGTCTCGATAATGGCCGCGGCGAACCGGTCGCCGCCGGGCTTGTCGAGCGAATCCTGGCCCATGACGACCATGTCAATGATCTCCTCGGGAATCGTCGAGGAGTCGAAGAGCACCTTGGTGTCGTCGCGTTTGGCGAGGGTCTCCATCACGAAGGGGTTCCAGACCACGATCGCCTCGACGCCATCCATCTTCTGCTGCATAGCCAGGGCGGCCGCGCCCGGATCCATGTTGGTGAAGGTGTAGTCGGCCTCGGACTCGCCGAGGAGCTCGAGGTTCCGCACGAAGGTGTACTCCGAAACGGACTTGGCCAGGCCGCGCACCTTCTTGCCCTTGAGGGCCTTGATGTCGGCGATCGCGTTCGACACGATCAAGGCGTCGGCGCCGTTGCTCGTGCTGGTGGGCAGGATCGCCACGGCGGGACGCCCCATGCCGGGGCTGAGGGAGTCCATGTTGGTCAGGCAGGCGGCGTCGGTCTTGAGGCTGCCGAACATGGTGATGCACGAGTCGTAGTCGGCCTCGTGAAGGACGATGTCGACGTTCCACTTGATCTCGATCGAGCCCATCTTGCCTTCGGCTCCGTCGATGAGCTTGAGCTCGTCGGCTACACCAAAGGTCGACCACGAGGGGTATTCGCTCCAAGCCAAGCTAAAGACCGGGGCGTCGCCGCTCGCGGGCGCCTCGTCGGTGCCGGTGTCCGCTGGACAGCCGACGAGTGCGACCGCCAGGGAGAGGAGCGCCAGGGGGCGGAGGAGAGTATTTAGGTGTCGGTTCATGCCTTGTTTTCGTTCCTGAAACATCGTCTTAAGGCCCTGAACGGGCTGAGGGACGGATTGGCTGGAGTCCTAAACAGCCCGTGGGCTCGGTTCAGCGGCACGCAGCATACGGGGAGGCGAGCCCAAGCGCTATAGGTCCTGCCACGAGCCATGACCGGGGTCTGAATGGCCCGCCCGACTTTACCTTGTGGGCGTTGGGGGGACTGCTAGACTCCGCCCCTCACCACGTCAAGGTCGCCCCACACAGCGGGCGCAAACAGGAGAGCGATATGGCTGACGACGAGAAAAAAGCTGCTGGCGGCGGAAAGCTCCCGAAGATCTTGGTCGTGCTGCTGCTGCCCTTCGCGGCATTCGGGGTCTACAAAATGATGCCCGTCGCCGAGGCGATCAAGCAGGAGATTGGGTCGGGCGCCGACTTCGACTCCCTCAAGGCCAAGTTCAAGGAAGGCGGCTTCGACGCCGTCCAGGAGATGCTCAAGGCTTCACCCGAGCTAAGCGCCGGCCTGATCCTCGAGCGCGCCGTGCGCAACGACGAGCAGCTCCTGGCCGCTGTGCGCGGTGCCGCACCCCGCCTGAACAAGTCGGGCGCCCTCACGACTCTAGAACTCCGGTTCCTTCTCCGGCACCTTCCCAGCGAGGTCGGACAGGCGCCGGACGCAAGCACGGACAAATAGTCCACGCGACCAACCAACCCTTTGCTCTCCCTCGAACCCACCGGCGTTGCCCGTTGGTCTGTAGCGGGGGGAGCGCACCCAACTAACGAGAGAGAAGAGCATGAGACTGCGTAAACTGCTCGGTGTCCTGGCGCTTGCCGCCATGGTTCTGCCGTGTTCCGAGGCTGTAGCAGGTAACCTATTCGCGGACGCGGTCGGCCCAGTCAAGGTCGCCCCAGTCGAGAAGACGGACCCCCTCCAGGTTCCGTTCATCATTTGGGGCGGTGACGTCGCCACGTTCAACGCCAACGGCGGCCTCAAGACCAAGACCGACTCCATCTACGGCAAGATGGGCCTCAAGCTGAAGCTCACCCCGGGTGACGACTTCATCGGCCAGGTTCGCGCCTACCTCAAGGGCGAGAGCCCCTTCCTGCGCGGCACCATGCGTATGATCGGCATGGCCTCCGAGGTCATCAGCGCCCAGGAGAGCACCAAGCCGGTCGTGTTCCTGCAGCTGACCTGGTCCGCTGGCGATCACATGGTCGCTCGTGAGGGCGTCAAGACCCTGGCTGACCTCAAGGGCAAGACCATCGCCCTCCAAAGGGGCGGCCCCCACGTGGGCATGCTCGACGACGCCCTGCGCGCCGCCGACCTCAAGTGGAGCGACGTCACGGTCGAGTGGTGCGACGAACTCACCGGCCCCAAGGGTCCGGCCGCGCTGTTCCGTAGCAACCCCAAGATCGCCGCCTGCTGCGTGATCTCCCCCGACATGGTCGGCCTGGTCGGTGGCCTCGAGTCCAAGGGCACCGGCGCCGAGGGCACCATCAAGGCCGCTCGCGTCCTGGTCTCGACGGCCCAAATGAGCCGCTCGATCGCCGACGTCTACGTCTGCCGTAAGGACTTCTTCGACGCCAACAAGGAGCTGGTCGAGAAGTTCACGGCCGGCTACCTCAAGTCATGCGAACAGATCGTCAAGCTGAAGAAGGAGTTCGAGAAGGGCGGCTCGAAGCCCTACATCAACATCCTGACCATGGCCCAGGGGATCTACGGCAAGGAGGTCCTCCCGACCGTCGAGATCGACGCTCACGGCCTGGTGTCGGATTGCTCCTTCGTGGGCCTGCCCGGCAACAAGTCGTTCTTCACGGACGAGGCCAACCTGTCTGGCTTCAAGCCGAAGATGGCGCAAGCCCTCGAACTCGCGGTGGGCCAGGGTTACGCCAAGGGCCGTGCCGAGTTCATCAACGCCGGTTTCAGCTACGAAGGGCTCGCCAAGGCCGGTGAACTCAAGGCCCCCGTCGTCGTAGCTCCCCGGGAGCGCTTCGCCGAGATGAGCGGCGACGACCTGTTCCCCGATGCGACCGTCGACCTCGAGAAGAAGGAAGCGAGCACCATTGTCTCGTTCACCGTCTTCTTCAAGGCCAACCAGAACGAGTTCCCGCACGAGGAGTACGGCGAGTCCTTCATGCGCGCCATCAAGGCCGCCTCGACCTTTGGCAACGCGGTAATCGCGGTCGGCGGTCACGGCGACCCGACCCTGATGCTTCGTAAGGTCGTCGTCGGTGGAATGAAGAAGGGCACCCTCAAGCGCACCGGCGCCAAGGGCAGCTACGTCTACACCCTCGAGGGCAAGCCCTTCGATCTCGAGAACACCGCCGAGGTGATCAAGGCGATCGAGGCTGGCAAGGTCACCAAGGGCACCGACAACCCGATGGCCGTCCCCAAGGCCCTGCGCAAGCTGTCGCAGGAGCGGGCTGACAACGTCCGCAGCGCTATCATTGAATTCGCCAAGGCCAAGGGCGTCAGCGTCGATCCTTCGCAGATCCAGGCGGTCGGCCTCGGCCCCCGCGAGCCCGAGGTGGCCAAGCCCACCGACGTCGCGGGGATGAAGAAGAACATGCGCGTCGAGTTCCGCCTGGTGAAGGTCTCTCCGGAATCCATCAACCCCGCCGACTTCGACTTCTAAGGGGCCGGAAGGAAATTACTCGCGCGTTTTCGGCGAGGACCGGCGAAAACGCCGAGTAATTTACTAACCCTTAGCCAGCGCAGACAGTTGATTTGACGGTGAAGCCCGGTGGAGACGCCGGGCCTCACCCTTTCTTGGCCCAGGACCCGGTCGGCAGGGGACGTCGTTCGATGACCGAGAGCCCGCCCTGGACGCCGTCGATGTTCGACTGGGCCTTCGAGGCCCTCCCGCCGTTCTTGGATCCGAACGGGCAGGGGGACCTGGAGCAGATCCGGAGCCGCTGGGAGGGGGCGCTGCTCGAGCGCCTCTCGAAGGGGGACGACGACCTGTTCGTGCTGGTGGCGCTCGAGGGTCGAACGTGGCATGCATCCTTGAGCCAGCGGGTTCAGGCGCTTCGCGACGAACGGCTGGCTGGGCTCGACCGGCCGGCGTGCATTCGCTTCGGGGAAGCCGCCTTGGAATCTGGCCTGCTTCGGATCGCCGAGGTAGAGGAGGCCGAGCCCGAGGCTTGCGTCGGGCTGCTGACGCGGGAGCGAGAGCGGGTCTTGGTGGCCCGGGACCGGCTGGCGGCAGCCCTCGAGGCGGAGGGGGTCGCGAAGAGCGACAGCGCGGGCAAGGTCCTGGTCCGGCGCTTGGGCCGTCTCGCACGCCGCTTGCACAACGAGGCTGACGAGGCGCTCCTAGTTCACCGCCTCGAGGGGCGGTTCGGGCGGACCTGGGTCCGGCTGTTCTCCCGGTTCACCTTTGGGTGCCTGATCCTGCTCCTGGCGCTGCTGTTCGCCGGCTTGTTCACGGCGCCGGGGTCGCAGGTCGACCAGGCCCTGCTCTGGATCGACACCGGGATCTGCTTCGTGTTCCTTTGGGAGTTGGCGGTTCGGGTGGCCTTCGCCCCGCGGCGGCACGTGTGGTTCGCACGCCACTTCGTGACGGATTTCCTCCCCTCGCTGCCCTTCGGGTTGCTCGTGATCCTGGCCACTCCCGCCGGGGCGGCCGGCACCTTCGGCGCCGAGTTCTGGGTTCGCACCGTGCGGGTGGCGAGGTTTCCGGCCTTCGCTCGCTACGTGCGTTTCCTTAGGCCGCTGGTCGTGTTCGTGCGCCTGGTGCTGTTCGCGATTCGTGGCATGGATCGTCTGGTTCCGCAGCTCCGGCCGATCCTCAATCGCGACATCATTCTGTTCGAGCCCGAGGTCGATCCGGTCGAGGTCGAGGACACCGGCGAGGGCTTTGCGCACGAGGTGACTCACGCCTTCATCCGCCTCCCCGAGGCCATGCGCCGCGAGGAGGCGCCTCGCCTGGTCGCGACCGTGACGGCCCAGATCGAGGCAGCCCTCGCGGAGGGTCTGGGCGACGTCTTCACGGTGCCGGCGTTGGCGGAAGGCGTGGGAACGCCAGCGATGCGGGCGGAGACGGCCATCGCGGTCCTCGAGACCTTGCGTGCCGAGGACGTGGAGCGGATCCTCCCGCGGGAGACCCTGGCCACCCTCGGCCGGCTGCTAAAGGTCTCCAACGTGCCGCCTATTCGCTGGCTCCCGTTCTTGGGGCCGTTGGTCCGCGCCAGCAGGGGCTCAACGTCTGCCGACCGGATCGCGCACGCGGCCAGGGGCCTCGCTGGTTACTGCGCGACTGCCATCAGCTGGGCGCGCTCGTGGGCCGACCTGACCGGGGTGCTGACTGCGCCGCAGGTGCTCGACCGAATCGCGACCTTGCTGGTGAAATCCACCCAGGGGCCGGCCCTGCGCCTGCTCCTGTTTGGGGGGCTGTTCTTGCTCCTCAAGCTCGGCTTCGAGATCGCCTCCGAGGACATGCATTCGTGGGTCGGCGAGTTCCTCGACAAATTCGTGGCCACGCCGCTGCTGGTTCTCGGTTCGGTGTGCCTGGCGTTGCTGTTGTTAGCCCACTGGACGAAGCACCTCGCCGGCCAGGCGAGCGAGGAGCTCGTCTTGGCCTCCGAGGCTCGTTACGGCAACCTGCTCGAATTGCAACGCTCCCATGAGGAAGACACCGTGGTCGCCGAGGTCGCTCGCTGCGTGCTGCTGGAGGATCCCGACGAGCGCGAGGCGCTCCAGGCGGCGATGCGACGGGGCCTCTGCGAGCTTCGCGGTGAGCCCGACGGCGTCGGTGGGGTCAGCGTTCAGGCGCGGCAGCTCACGCTGCTGCTGCTGGATTCCATGGACGGCGCGCCCCTGCACTCCACCGACACCAAGGCCTCTCAGCAGTTCTTGGGGCACCCCGACCTGTGGAGCCTGCGTCACGAGCATCTGGCGATGGGTCGAGTCGAGCTCGAGCGGCTCAAGACCCTCGACCTGGATAACGCCGGGATCTTCTCGAGCTCGTGTTTTTGGTTCAACATGCTGACCTACGCCACCTCCGTCAAGGTGGCGCGGCTGCTCACCACCTACAACCTGCACCTGATCCCGCCCGAGAGCTGGGAGGCGGCCACGGGGCCGGAGCAGGCGCGGCACCTCAGCCTGGTCGACGGGACGGGGCGCCTGCAGGCCAAGCCGAGCGACGACCTGCCCTTCCGAACCGCCTACTTTCATGTGCTGCACTTCCTCGGCACGAACAAGCTCTGGCTCGAGGAGACCGAGCGGGACTACGGCGCCGACGTGGCGCGCCGCCTGCGCGAGGACCGGCGCCGGCTGATCCGGGAGCTGTTCGGCACCCGCGCGCTGCATCGCCTTCCTCTCGAGCAGCGGACCCTCAACCTGCTTGAGGTCTACCAGGCCAACGTCGGCGCCGGGCGCATGCTGTTCTTGCCCCTCAAGCTGTTCACCACCTGGCTGCGGCTGGTGGGCGCCATGGCCAGGCTCGCTGCCCAGTCCGTGCGTGAGCTCCTCGACCCACGCGTCGACCTGTCGCGCGTGCTCGACAATGAGGCTGCCTTCTTCGTGGCGCGGCGGAAGCTGCGGCGCATGAAGAAGCCGCTCCTGTTGGAGGCGATCCGCCTCTTGGCGCGCGTCGATCCGCGATACCTCGACCTGGAGGAGGGGGGCGCCGAGGGGCATCACGAGGCCCTCTGGCTGCGCGATCTTCACTTGGCTCTGGTGACCCCGTCCGAGCGCGACGAGGTGGAGGCCCTCCGCGAGCGGAGCGCGACGCGCCTCATCTACTTGCCCGGCTTCCTGGAGAGCTGGGCGGAGGCCCCTGCGGTGGGGACTCGGAGCCGACGGCGCCTGTGCGCCTCCTTTGCTATGGACGAAGGGGGGGTGGCGTCCTTTGCCGTCGCTCAGCAACGCGCCCAGGCCTGGTACGCGTCAGCGCAACGGGGCCACATCATTGAGCCCCCGGCCGGCGGGCTTCCGCGAGCGAAGAGCGGCAGGCTGGCGGCCGGTCGTGGGCTGAAGGCCCTGCTGAAGTTCCTTGGGGCGACCACGTGGCGAGAGCGGCGTCGCTTGAAGCGAGCCCTCGCACGTGACGTGGGCGATCTCCGGGTGGTATGCGCCGCATTCGGCAAGGCCGCTCCGGAGTTGCCCACGAAGGTGGCCCTCCGGCTGGCGGCCGAGCAGGCCGCGGGGGCGGAGTCCTTCTTGCGACGGCAGGGGACCCTGCGGGCAATCGTGGTCTTGCTCGTGGCCGACCTGCTCCAGCACGAGCGCCTGGTGTGGCAGGTGGGAGGCTACGAGGGCCAAGGGCCGCCAGCCATCTCCGTGCTCGGGGACGTCCCCACTACGGCGGGAGCCTAGCGCGGCCAGCAGCTTTTCGAGGCAGGTCTCGAAACAGAGGCCGACGAATTCGTCCATGTGCCAGAAATTCTCGGCGGGGGTGCGATCGAAGAAGGCTCACACGTCGGTGCGCACGTCCTTGAACTTGCGGAAGAGGTCCCAGAAATCATAGACCGCGCAGCTGAAGTAGAGCAGAAGGCAGAACGACCTCACCAGTTCATAGAGGTTCGGGTGAATGAACTCGATGGCGATGGCCATCGCGAACAGCAAGAGCCCGATCAGGAGCATGAACAGGAAGGTCGCGAGGTGCGAAATCAGCCTCATCCACCAAAGCTCGACGATCGAGTACTCATAGGAGAAAGCGAAATTCCCGAAGCAAGCCGTCACCAACATGATGCTGATCAGGAACAGGAAGTCCGGGGCCTGCTCCGGCCGAATCGAGCTCAGTGATTCCGTCAGCGGCGAGTAGAGCGCGAAGGTGACGATGACGATCAGCGCGTTCTTGGCCAGACACTCGCCGACAGATCGGCGGAACAGGCTCGCGATCACCGTTTTCCGATCACTCATAGGCTCGGCCAACGGGGTTGCCGCAGCAGGTGGCGATGCAAGCGCCCCCAACGGTTGGACAGCGGGGCCCGCGTCGGCGTCGACCGTTGCCGTTTCGGTGGGCGTCGCTGCTGATTCGGGTTCGTTTTTCACGCGATGAGTCTAAACGGCCACGAGAGGCGGACGGACGAGAATTTGTCCAGGCTGTGGTCCCTCCGGTGGACCGGGACGCCGATCGCCCACGACTCTTGCACCGTACGCTCCCGCTCCTTCAGGATCACTCTCTTGCGAAAGAGGACCAAAGAAGCGCCGATCCCAAACATGATGAGGATCGGGAGCGCGAGGCCGAGAGTGGAGGAACCATTCAGGCCACGTTGCAGAAAACTAGTCAGCCCTCGTGGGCCCTCACCCCAATGCAGATACGCGTGTATGAGCCCGAGGATCAAGCCAGGGCCTGCGGCGAGGACTAGGCCGAGGAGGCGAGTGCCGCCACTCCACCCCTGAGAGTAGGTGATCGCCCCTTGTGCTGGCGGACCTTGACCGACCGGTGCCGCTGAACCACGGGGTGTAGCTGTGGTCGCGAGAGCGAAGGCTGAAGCTTTCTTCGAAGGATTTCGTGATCCCTCCTGCAACGGAGCCTACTAGGCGAGAGAGTCGCGGCCGTCACTGCTGGGCGATCACGTACTTCAGCACCTCGACCCCCTGCTCGGGTTCGCGGCCGCCGCGTTGGGAGCGGCCGAAGTCGTCGCAGCCCCGCGTCCGTTGGTGACCTCAGCTGACGGCTGCGGCCTTCCTCTTGCTGACCTTCTTCTCGGCGTCCGCTTGGCGGCCCTAAGAGCGCGGCGAGCGCGCGCTGAGCGCAATCCGTCGTCGCGGCAGGTCGACGTCCAGCACTCGGACTTGGATCCGATCACCGACCTTGACCACCTCCTGGGGGTCGCTGACGTAGCGGTCCGCCAGTTCGGAAATGTGGACCAGGCCGTCCTGGTGCACGCCCACGTCAACAAAGGCGCCGAAGGCCGTGACGTTGGTGACCACGCCCTCGAGCCGCAGGCCGGGGGAGAGGTCTTCGATCGAGTTGAGGTCGTCGCGAAAGCGCGGCGGCTCGAAGCGCTGACGGGGATCTCGCCCGGGCTTCTCCAGCTCGCTGAGAATGTCGCGCAGGGTCGGCTCGCCCACCGTGCCGTCGACGTAGTCCGCGACTCGAATCCGACTCACGTTGGCCGCGCTGCCGACCAACTCGCTCAGTGGGAGGTCCAAGTCCTTGGCCATGCGCTGGACCAGCGGATAGCGCTCGGGGTGCACCGCCGATCCGTCGAGGGCGTTACGCCCGCCGCGAACTCGCAGAAAGCCCGCCGCCTGCTCAAAGGTCTTGGCGCCAAAGCCCTTCACCTTCTTGAGCTCGGCGCGGCCGCTGAATGGCCCTTCGGCCTCGCGGCGGGCCACGATCCGCTGCGCGAGCTTGGGGCCGACCCCGGCGACGTGCGCCAACAGCGCCGCGCTGGCCGTGTTGAGCTGCACTCCGACCGCGTTGACGCAGCTCTCGACGACCTCAGCCAGCTTGCGCTGCAGCAACCCCTGGTCGACGTCGTGCTGATACTGCCCGACCCCGATCGACTTGGGATCGAGCTTGACCAGCTCGGCGAGCGGATCCTGTAAGCGCCGCCCGATCGAGATCGCGCCGCGGATCGTCAGATCGAGGTCCGGAAACTCCTCGCGGGCCACGTCCGAAGCGCTGTAGATACTGGCCCCCGCCTCGTTGACCGAGACCACAAGAACGCTGCTCCCGAGCCCGGCGTCCTTGAGAAGCTGGCGGGTCAAAGCCTCGGTCTCGCGCCCGCCGGTTCCGTTGCCGACCGCGATCGCTGCCGGAGTGTGCCGCTGGACGAAGGCCAACAGCTCCGCCGCCGCCCGGACCTTGTCGCGCACCGGGTAGATCGTGATCGTGTCCAGGAACTTGCCCGTCTCCGCTATGCCCACGCACTTGCAGCCGGTGCGCAGGCCCGGGTCGATCCCAATCAACGCCTTGGCCCCCAAGGGCCCCGCCAAGAGCAGGTTCCGCAGGTTGTCGGCGAAGACCTCGATCGAGTCGCGATCGGCCTGGGCCTTGTGCTCGCCTCGCACGCTGCGCCCGACGCTTGGCGCCAGCAACCGCTTGAGGGCGTCGCCCGTGGCCTCCCGCAGCGCAGCCGCGAAGGGCGAGGAGCCGCGGACTCCGACTCGAGGCTCGATCCGACGCAAGAGTCCAACCTCGTCGATTTCGATCTTGGAGCGGAGCACTCCCGCCGCGACCCCCCGCTCGATCGCTAAGAACCGGTGGCTGGGAATGCGAGCCAGGGCTTCGCGGAATTCGTAGTACTGCTGGAATTTCGTCGGCTGCTGGGTCTTCGACTTGACCGCGCTCGACACCAACACCCCGCGCACAAACGCCTCGCGAGTCCAGCGCCGCACGTCGGCGATTTCAGCCACCCGCTCGGCCACCACGTCTCGGGCGCCCGCGAGCGCGGCCTCAACATTGGGCACGTCGCGCCCCGCGTCAACGAAGCGCGCCGCCTCCGCTTTGGGATCGCCCGACGCCGGCTGCTCCCAGATTCGCTCTGCCAGCGGCTCAAGCCCGCGCTCACGGGCCTGCGTCGCCCGGGTCTTGCGCTTCTTCTTGTAGGGGAGATACAGGTCCTCCAACTCAACCCGCGAACGACACCCCTCGATCGTCTTCTGCAGGGCGCTGGTTAGCTTTCCCTGCTCCTCGATCGAAGCCAGAATCGAAGCGCGACGCTTCTCGAGTTCCCCCAGGGCCGCGTGTCGCTCGGCCACGTTGCGCAAGGCGACTTCGTCCAGGCCGCCGGTCGCCTCTTTGCGGTAGCGAGCCACGAAGGGAACCGTGTTCCCCGCCGCGAAGAGCGCAATCGCCTCAGCTACCCCCCGAGGTGGGAGCCCCAAGGCGCGAGCGACGACGGGCGCGAAGTCAAAACCAGAGTCGGCAGCCACACGCCCGTTGTAAGCCCAAGCCGGGCTCTAGGGGAGAGCCCGATCCGCCTGGGGACGGGCTGCAGTGAGAACCGGAGCGTGCAACAGGGGACCGCGACGCTCGCAGGGTGTCGCTTGCCGGGTCTAAGATCCGAACGTGACCCAAACACGGAAGATCATTCATGTCGACATGGACGCCTTCTACGCGTCCGTGGAGCAGCGGGATCGGCCTGAGTTGCGTGGCAAGCCGGTGATCGTGGGCGGCTCCCCCAACAGCCGGGGGGTGGTGTGCGCGGCCTCGTACGAGGCCCGCGTGTTCGGCGTTCGGTCCGCCATGCCCTGCGCACAGGCCTATCGCCTCTGCCGTCACGCGGTCTTCGTCAAACCCGAGATGGCCAAGTACAAGGCCGCGTCGGAGAAGATCAACGAGGTCTTCGCAGCCACGACGGACCTGGTCGAACCGCTCAGCCTCGACGAGGCCTACCTCGACGTGACCGAGAACCACCTCGGCAACCCCTCAGCCACCCTCGTCGCCGAGGCGATCCGCCGCGAGATCCTTGCGCTGACGGGGCTCACGGCGTCGGCGGGCGTCGCGCCCAACAAGTTCCTCGCGAAGGTCGCCTCGGACCTCGACAAGCCCGACGGGCTGGTGGTGATCCCTCCCGAGCGGGTGGCCGAGATCCTGGTCGACCTGCCCGTGCGGCGAGTCCCCGGCGTCGGCAGGGTGACCGAGCAGAGCCTGGCCCGATTCGGGATCAAGACCTGCAGCGACTTGCGCGCGCACAGCCGCGAGCAGCTCTGCCGCTGGTTCGGGAGAGCCGGCGAGGCCTACTTCCAACTCGCGCGCGGGATCGACCCCCGCCCGGTGCGAGCGTCACGCGAGCGCAAGTCGGTCAGCGTCGAGCAGACCTTCGCGGCCGACCGCAACGACGTCGCCGAGGCACGCGAGACCGTCGGCGTCCTCGCGGGCCTGCTCAGTGAGCGGCTTGTCAGAGCGGAGACCCGCGGGCGGACGGTGACCCTCAAGGTGAAATACGCCGACTTTCAGCAGGTCACCCGCAGTCGAACCCTGGCCTGGCCCGTGCGCGAGCGTGCCGCCCTTGAGCACGCCGCCCTAGAACTGCTAGCGGACACCGAGGTCGGCCGACGACCCTTTCGTCTCCTCGGCCTGGGTGTCTCCCAGCTTGGCGAAGAGCGCCAGCTCGTGTTCGAGTTCGTGGAAGCGATGCGGCGGGGCGAGGGACTAGTCTGCCCGCCAGAAGTTCCGGTACGGGTGAATGTAGGGGCGGGGTTTACCGGTTTACCCCCGCCCGCGGGAGGG
>JAESQQ010000279.1 GCA_016765095.1 Planctomycetota bacterium
CGCAAGGCGCCCTATTGGACGGCTCACAACACGCCTTGGTAGGGGCGGGGTTTACCCCCGCCCAGCCCCCAGACCTTGCCGCTCGGCCTCTCTGGAGCCTCCGGCGCACTTAACCGTCGTGCCTCAGGAGCTGTACACGACCTCGCGGCGGAAGAACTCAGACGGGTTCCTCGTATTCCTGGAGCGCCTTCAGAAAGTGAACCCGACCGCACGTCGAATTCGCCTCGTCCTCGAAAACTACGTCGTCCACAAAAGCAAGAAGGCGAAGCGTTACCTGGCGAAGCACGGTGATCTCTTCGTCCCCCACTTCCTCCCGCCCGAGAAGCCAAGCCTCAGAATCGTGGCCTCCGGTTTAGGGGGCGCGGAACGCGACGAGCGTAATGTCGTCGTGAGGGTCTGCCTCGCCGCGGAACTCGTCGATTCGCTGGAGGATCCCTTCGCAGAGGGTCTTGGGGTCGGAGCGTCCTCCGCGACGAACGAGCTCGACGGTCGCCTCGAGGCTGAACTGCTCGTCCGCTTCGTTCATGGCCTCGCTCACGCCGTCGGTGTAGAGCACGACTTGATCGCCCGAGGCGAGGACGATCGATTGTTCCTTGTAGCTGGCGCTGGCCTCCTTGACGACACCGCAGGCGATCCCGCCGCCCTTGATCACTTCGACATCGCCGGTCTTGGCGCGGAAAATGATCAGGTGCTCGTGGCCGGCGGAGGTGTATTTCGCGGTTCGAGTCGGCGCGTCCCAGATCACGATATTGAGGGTCATGAACATGCTCCGCGGAATGTCGCGGACCATCATGAGGTTGAGCGATCGCATGATCGTGAGCGGCGTCGTGGGGATCCCCTCGTGCTGAACGAGGGAGCGCAGCGCTGAGCGGCACATGGCCATCACGAGGCCCGCGCCGACGCCCTTGCCGCTCACGTCGCCGATCGCGATCGTCATGGAGTCGATGGTTCCCTCGTGGGGAATGAAGTCGAAGTAGTCGCCGCCGACCTCGAGCGCCGGCACGAGCAGCCCGTGGAGCTCGAGCGCGTTGATCGGGGGGACCTTCTTGGGGAGCAGGTCCATTTGGATCCGACTCGCAATGTCGAGCTCGTGGGCGAGGCGCTCCGCGTCCTTGGCGTCCTCGTAGAGCTTGGCGTTGACGACCGCCACCGAGGCCTGGCCGCAGAGGCTCTCGACGATCTCGCGGTCGCTGTCGTCGAAGGCCTTGTTGCTCTCTTGGCTGTCGACGTAGACGAGGCCGATCACCTCGTCCTTCTCCTTGAGGGGCACACACAGAATCGACTTGAGCTCCATGGCGACCATGGACACCGAGAGGTCTGCCTCGGGGAGCTCCTTGTGGATCTGACTGCGCTTCTCTTCGATCGCCTTGCGAATGACGGTGCTCGAGAAGCTGAATCGCTCGCGCTTGATAAAGCGCTTGCGCGAGTGGCGCCCGAGGAAGTTGCTCTCCTCCTGGTCCTCGTCGACGAGCATGATGAACCCGCGCTGGGCGCGCGAGACGTCGATCACGTTGTCGATAATCGTCTCGAGGAGGTCGTCGAGGACCATGGTCGTCGAGATCGATTGGCCGACGTCGTAGAGCTTCGAAATGTTGTCCTTGAGGCGCAGAATCTGGGTATTGCCCTCTCGGCCGCGCTGGAAAATGTAGGCGTTCTCGAGCGAGATCGCGGCCTGGTCCGCGAGCTGCTGGAGGGTCCTTAGCTTGCTCTCGTCGGTCGTGGTGTTGAGCTCGACGAGGACCGCTCCACCCGTCCGCTCGACGCCGTCGAGGCGCTTCCCGAATCGGAGCGGGACACAGAGGGCGTAGGTTCCCCCGGTTTGATCGGGCCGCAGCAGGAGGGGCTGACCACCTTGGAGGACCTGCTTGATCGTGCCTCGCCCGTAGGCGAAGGCGGGGCTCGCGAGGACTTGCTGATCGAAGTTGAAGCCCGCCTTGAAGCGGAGCTTGCTCCCCTCCTCGAGCATGGTCAGGAAGCCGCGGTTCGCTTGGAGGATATCGACCGCAGAGCGGACGATCGTCTCGTAGAGCTCGTTTGGATCGAGGATCGCCGCCAGCTTGACCAAGTGGGCGGGGAGCTGGGCCATAGCCGGATCCACCGCCGCCGCAGTCGAACCGCGGGACATGCTGCCGATCACCTCGATCAGCCTGTCAATCTGGGCGTTGACGTGCCTAAGGGCGTCGATCCCTTGCCCCACCAAACCCCTCCTCAGAGGTGAAATTAACCCATTGAGCAGTCTAGCGGCAAAAACCGGCCTGTGCCCGGGAGAGATCTCTGATCGACTCCGCGCCCCTGTCTTTAGGCGATCTTCCTAGGCGATCTTCCTAGGCAAAGGGCTCGTCCAGGGCGCCTTGGGTCTTGCTGCCCACGATCCCGTCCACAAGGAGCTCCGAGTCGGCCTGGAACTCGAGGATCGCGCGCTCGGTTCGCGGGCCAACCACTCCGTCAACGCCGTTCTCCTCGGCGCCGCTCGTCCCGAGCGGGTAGCCGAGCGCCCTCAGCCGGCGCTGCTGGCCCGCAGCCAGGGTCACCTCCTCTGCGTCTCCTGTGCGCTGGGTGACCCGGTAGGTCGCGACAGGAGCGTCCTCGAAGAGGAGAGTCAGCGTCGTCTGATCTCCGACGAGCTGGACCTCGATCTTGCCGTCTGCGGGCGTGGTCCCCGTCTGGAGCTCCTCGCCCTCCGCCTCGACTCGAAAAGCCAGCCCCTCGATTCCGCGATCGTCGGCGGGGCCTGGCGAGCGCTGGAGGTGGACTTCGACGACTCGCTTCTTGACCTCCACCTCGTGCTTCGCCTCCCCTTGGCCGACGTTGGCCTCGCTGGGAGCGAAGCTGCAGGTGATCCCGACCGTCGCGCCCTCGTCGGTCTCCTCAACGCCCTTGACCGTGGCGGAGTGTGGGGCCCCCTCGACGGCAGTGACCGTGACTTGGCTCCCTCCAGCGCTCCAGGTGTAAGTCCCTTCGAGGTCGGGCGGGGTCACCAGCGCGCGCAGGACCCGGGTCAGGTTGACGTCGAAGATCGCGGGGGCCGGGTCGCCGTTGTCGCGCTGGATCTCGAGGAGCGGGGCCTCGTCCTCGAGCGGGTCCTCGTCGTCCTCGGGAGAGTTGGAGGGGTCGGTCCCTCCCTCGATCTCGTCGTCTTGGATAGCGACTGGCTGGGGGGGGCTCCCCTCGGCTTGGGGGTGGACCGTGCGCTGGGTCTCCCCAACCACCACCTGGTAATCCCCCCAAGGGACGGGTTCTGCGTGCTCGTAGACCCCGTCTGGGTCCGTGGTCCCGCTCGCGGAGAAGTCGTTGGCTCCGCTGACTTCGAAGGCCTGGTTCTTGTGGGGCTCGATCCCAGCCTCGTCTAGGAGCCGGAACACGAGGCGCCCGGTGCTCTCCTTCTCCGTAACCCGGTATTCCTTGCCCGTTTCGAGGGTCACGCCCTCTTCGAGCTCGGTCACCGAGAACGTCAGCTCTTCTGTCTCTTCACCTGCCATCGGCCCGCCTGCCCTGGCCGAATGATAGCGCGTTCGAGCGCGCCTCTCTCAGGAACTCGCCCCAGGCGACGAAGCGGTGACGAAAGTCCTCGTAGAATCTCGGCGCCAGCTCAGGAGGCGTGGAGTGAAGATCCAAGCGACGAGGCTCCTCATGGCCGCCGGGCTGGTCTGCCTCGGGGCGGGGCTCCTCTCTGCCCAAGACGAGGACGACTCGATCAAGTGGCGGCGTCAGGTCGACCGCCTGATCGACCGCTGGAGCGACGACGTCGAGGGCGATCGCCTCCGCCTGGCCCGCTCGGTCTTGGCGCGACGGGTGCGCGACGCCGACGACCCCGAGGCTCGCCTCGAGCTGGCCCGGGTCAAGCTGGCGATTCCTCAGCTTCGGCTCCGCGATCGCGCCAAGGCGGCGCGTCTCCTCGCCGAGCAATACCGCGAGGCGCGTGAACTCGTAGACCGGGCTGCGGGTCAGCTCGCGATCCGCGACTCGAGCGGCAAGCTGATCGAGGGCGGCGGCCAGCGCTACCAGACTTGCCTCGCGCTGGCCCTCATAGCGACCCAACGTCGCTTCCAGGAAGCCATGCGCGCAGCGCGAATGGGGGGCGCCAAAGCGGAGTCCCTCAAGCCGCTGATCGTGGCTCAGGCCGAAGAAGTCGCGCAGCGACGAAGGCAGCTCCAGTCTCTCCTAGGCGACAAGACCGGAGCCGTCCTGCAGCGCGAAGTCGCGCGTCTCTCAACGCTTCAGCGCCTCCAGGCCTTGGGGCGCAAGCCGCAGCCCTTGGGGATCAAGGACCTCGCGGGCAAGTCGATCGACCTCAGCGAATACGAGGGGCACGTCGTCTTGGTTCTGTTCTGGTCGACTCAGTTCGACACCTGCGAGCCGGTCGTGAAAGCGGTCAAGGCTCTCGAGGCCAAGTTCCGCGACAAGAAAGTGGTCGTGCTCTCGGTCTCGCTCGACCAAGACCGGTCTGCGCTCGACGCGCTGCTCGCCAAGGGTGGCTTGCCTTGGCGCCATTGCCACGCCCCGCGGGGTCTGACGAGCGACGTGGCGCGAGCCTGGAAGATCCGAGCGCTCCCTGACGGTGTGCTGATCGATCACGAAGGTCGCGTTCGCTATGTGCGCCCCTGGTCGGAGGGGCTGAGCTGGCTCGAGGCCTCGGTCAAGGAACTGATCGCGCGCCGGGACGCCGCTCGCGAGGAGTGAGCGCTTCGCTGGGCCGAGCCTCTCCTCTCGCCGCGCTCGCGCTCTGCTTGATCGGCTGCGCGACTTCCTCGCCGCAGGCAGACGAGGGCGCGAGGCTCCCGGTCCCACCCAGCGTCGCTCAGGTCCGTCAGGCTTCTGCCCGCCTCCACGCCACGATTCGCGCGGGGCTGACGGGGCGTTGGCCAGCTCGCCTGACGCGCTCTCAGGACTTCCCAGAGCTACCGCTCGTCGCGCGGACCGCGCTCCGCGACTTGGGCGCCTGGGCTCACGATCGGGTGAGCCTCGAGCGAGCGCTCGACGAGGAGGTCCGCCGCGAGGCTGAGCTGCGCCTGAGCCTCGACGAGGCGGCAGTGCCAGCCTGGCTCCGCGAGGAGGGCAGCGAGAGTGGATCGCGCGTGCCCTCTCTGACCCTCCAGAGCTGGCTCAGCCGTGACGGGCGGATCGGACTCCGCCTCCGGGAGGAGTCGGGGGAGGTCTTGGCTGAGGCCAGCAGCGAGCCCGCTAGAGCTCGAGCGTCACGCTGAAGAAGAGCCCGAAGTCGGCGGTCGTCTCCGGATCGACGAGGTTCTCCAAGACGCCGGCCTCGATCGTGAGCCCCTGGGTCGGCTCGAGCTTGAACCCGCCGGCTATGTAGCTGATCCAGTTGCCGACGAGGAGGTCGGTCTTCGGGATCCCGCTCCGGTCCTTCCAGAGGATCGTCTCCCGCCGGGTCTCCACCCAAGTGTGAACCGTGAAGCTCAGAATCGGGAGGATCTCCCACTCGGCCCCGATCGAGAAGAACCCTCGGTGGCGCTGGAGCTCGAGGTCGTCGATTCGAGTCTCGTCGTAGTACGTGTAGGCGAGGCTTGAGTAGACGATCAAGGGCAGGGACCCGAGCCGCTTGCTGGCGTCTAATCCGAACGTCCAGTCGACGCCGTCGCTGACGTCGAACTTGGAGCGCGCGGTCGGGATCCGCAGGCGGACGGTCCCCGTCAGGGCCGGGACCCAGTCGCCGCCCTTCGTGATCAGCCCGCGTCCCTCGAGGACGACGTCGCCGAAGCCCCAGCCCTTGTGGTCGAGCTCGAAGGTCGTCCCGTCCGCCTGGAGGCCCGTGACCAGGTAGCGGTGCCGGGGACGGCGTCGGCGGTCCGCGTTGGGGAGCCCGAATCGCTTGTGGAAGTTCTGAATGAACCCGTCCATGGATCCGCCGCCACGCCACTGGTAGTTGACGTGGAGGCCAGCTTGAAAGCGGTCTGCGATCCCGAGTCGGAACGTCATGCTGAGCTGGCGAACCTCCGCGTCTATCGCCATTCGGTTCGTCTCGAAGGCGTAGCTGTTCGACCAGAGCCCATGAAGGGCGACGCTCCCCTTGAGGTGGGGGAGGATCTCCGGGCTCGTGGCCCAAGGCCTCGCTCGGTAGAGGGCGAGAATGTAGGGGTCGGCGATCTCGAGCGGGCCTCGGCCCCACTGGGCTATCCCGGCCTCTTCGTCACTGAGGAGGATCTCGGTTGGGTCAGCTTCTTTCGGAGCCGCGGCCTCGGGAGTCGCCTCTTCGGCCCTCGCGGAGCTCCCAGCCAGGGGGAGGCTAGCCAGGAGGCCAGCGAGAGTCAGAGAGATCGCGAGCCTCACGACTCGCCTTCGACCGCCGGCTTGGGCTCGTCCGGCTCGTGGGGGAGGATCTCTCCCGCCTCGGCGCGGAACTTGCGAAGCACTGGGATCAGGACCAGGCCCAGCGCGATCGCAGCTGAGGCGAGCCCGATCGTGGTCGAGGTCGACATGCCGCCGAGCTCGCCGCGCCCTCGGTCGCCTCGGAGCAGTTCGAGGCCGGCCCGAGCGAGCCCGTAGGATCCAAAGAACAGAAGCGTGACGTCGCCTTCGCGGCGCGGGCGGCGAAACCAGAGCTTCATGCAGAGCGCGAAGATCGCGAGGCCAGCGAGCGAACTGAGGAGCTGGGTCGGCATGACGGGAAGCGAGCGGGCCGCGTCCATGGTCAGGTCTCCGGCCCTGATCTGATCGCTCCAGGCGGGTGAACCCGCCGGAAAAGTCACCCCGAGGCTCTCTGAGCGGAGGCCGTAGTCACACCCGGCCAGGAAGCAGCCAATTCGGGTGATCCCGAGCCCGAGCGCCATGGTCGGGGCCGCAGCGTCAGCGAAGCGCCAGAAAGGGACTCGGAGTCCTTTGCAGGCTAGGACTCCGAACAGGGTCGCGATCAGGAACGCTCCGTAAGCGGTCCTCCCCGAGTGCTGGAGCTCGAACAGCTTGCTCAGCGGTTGGCCGGTCACGATCAACTCGTGAATCCGACCCCCGACGATCCCGGCCACGATCACCGTCAGAATGATCTTCCAGGCCTTCTTCGAGGAGATCCCGCTCCGCACACAGAGGTAGCTCGCGAGGTGCGCTCCGAGCACACAACTCAGCCCAAGCATGATTCCGTAGCCGTAGAGAGAGACCGGGCCGATTTGGAACTTGGGAAACATGAGGGCGGGGATTGTAGCCCTGCCTGCCGTCGATCGCCCATGCAGGTTGTGGACTCTTGGTGTCCTCGCTCAGCCCGGCCGGTGGCAGACAGACCCAGGCGGTAGATTCGCGGGCGGCTGCAGACCACAGTCGGCGCTGGGAGCGGGGAACATGGGAACGCAAGCAACCGAGCTACTGGATCTCGAGTCGACCTCAGAGGAGCGATTGGCTAAAGCACTAGCCCTCGCCAAGGCAGCTCAGCTAGACGTCCCAAGCCACCTTGCGAAGCGCGGGCGGGGGTATCTCGGACGCGTTGGAGAGCTTGAGGGGGACTCTGACCTCGACTTCGTCCTCGCTGAAGTTAGCGGGTCGCGCGCCCTGCCCTACGAGGTTTCGATAGAGCTCTTCGCGGAGGGATACGACGGAGCGACGCTGGCTGAAGTTGTTTGCACGTGCCCGTACAGCGCAGGGGAGGACCCCTGCAAGCACACTTGGGCGACTCTGGACCGCCTCCAAAGCGCGCTTGCGCGCGAGCTCACGCGGCGATCTCGGGAGCGCCAAGGCACCCGCACGAGGGAGCCTGCGCGACGCCCCAAGAGCGAGTCCCCGCCGAGGGCCAGGTCGACTTCGAGCCCCCAGCGGGAGTCTGCCTGGGAGGGGGGGCTTCGGCACTTGGACACCTTTCTCTCGAGAGCCAAGCCCACGCTCGGAGCAGAGTCGCCCGAGATCGAGGCTGCACGCGTGGTGTGGCGGATCTCAGTCGCTGGGGGGGAGGCCTATGTTGAGGCTTACGAGCAGCGGAAAAAGAGCAAGGGCGGGTTCACCAAGGGAAGGAAGATCACCCCGCAGCGGTTGGCCCGAAGTGAAGAGCTGTGGACTCGGCCCGAGGTCCGCGCGATCGCTTCGAGCGTCGTCGAAGACACGAGCTATAGCTACTACGGGAGCTATAGCGAGACGACCTACGAGTTCGACCAAGAGAGAGCTCTCCTCGAGCTGGTTGGGTCGCCGCACGTGACCTGGCGAGAGCGGCCGGAGGTGCCCGTGAGGATCGCCGCTGGCGCCCTCGGTTTGACGCTCCTGCCCCTCGCCGACGGCTCCCTAGAGCTCGTCCCGACCTTCGCTGGGCTCCCCCTCTCGAGCCGCGACTCCTTGCTCGTCTCGTCCTCTGGCTTCTTGATTCGAGCCGACCGACAAGGAAATCGAGTCACGGTCGGGAGCGCCGCTGGAGCGGTCCTCGAACTCTTTAAGAATCTGGTCTCCAACCCACGATCGCGAGTGTTCCCCAAAGGTGGCCAGGAGGAGCTCTTTCACCGCCTCGAGCACCTTGAGGGTCTCGTTCCGCTCGAGATCCCCGCAGAGCTCCAAGGGGAGCCGCAGGTCGCTGACTCGCGAGTTCACCTGCTCTTGCGTCCGATCGAAGGTGGCGTAGCCGTGAGCGCCCGAGTCCGTCCTTCTGGCGGTTCAGGAGAAGTGTTTCACCCGGGCGCGGGGGGCGTTGAGCTTCTTGCGTGGATCGGCGGGGAGCGGATCGCGCTCCGACGTGATCACGAGCGCGAGGTACGAGTCGCGAGCGAAGTCTCCGTCCGGCTAGGCCTGGCGAGCGAGGAGGCCCTTGGCTCGGAGCTCGGCCCGGAGTGGAACTGGGAGCTCGAGGGGGAGCGAGCGCTCGACCTGGTCTCGGCGGTCCAAGACGAAGATCCCGAGCAGTGCGTGTTCGAGTGGCCCGAAGGAGAGGGGCTCACGGTCTCTCGCGAGGTCGGACCCGCTGACCTTCGGGTCACCGTCAGCGACGCCCGAGATTGGTTTGGGCTCGCCGGGGGCGTCGATATCGAGGGCTGGAAGGTCCCTCTCGCGACCTTGCTCGGGTTGGAGGAAGGAGAGCGCTACCTCCAGCTCGACAAGAATCGTTGGCTCCGCGTGTCTCGTTTCCTTCGCGAGCGCTTGGCGTCGCTCAGAGACGTGAGCCACGGGTCGGGCAAGCGCGTCGAGGTCGACGCCACGTCAGCGCCCGTCGTCGAGGAGTTCCTCAAGGGCGTCGGCCACGCCGAGCTGAGTCAAGAATGGACGGACCTTCTGGGGCGGCTCAATAAGGCGAGGCGCGTCTCTACGGCTCCACCCAAGGGGCTCAAGGGAGACTTGCGTCCCTATCAGCGGGTGGGATTCGCCTGGCTCAAGCGGCTCTCGACCTGGGGCGTCGGCGCCTGCCTCGCCGACGACATGGGGTTGGGAAAGACCATTCAGGCGATCGCACTCCTCGTGTGCCGAGCCCGGAGCGGTCCCGCCTTGGTCGTGGCGCCCACTTCGGTCGCCAGCAACTGGAAGCGTGAGATCGAACGCTTCGCTCCGCGCCTTCGCCCCGTCCTCTACCGCGAGACCGATCGAGCCAGCGCGCTCAGTGAGTTTCGAGGCGGCGACGTAGTCGTGATCAGCTACGACCTGGCCCGGATCGATCGAGAAAAGCTTGGAGCCGTCGAGTGGGGGACGCTCGTGTTCGACGAGGCCCAGCAGGTCAAGAACGGCTCCAGCAAGACCGCCCGAGCGCTCCAGAGCCTGCCTGGGAAGTGGAGGCTGGCCCTGACGGGGACCCCCGTCGAGAACCACCTGGGCGACCTCTGGGGCTTGTTTCGGTTGATCTCACCTGGGGTCTTCGGGAGCTGGGAGGCCTTCAAGCGTCGCTTCGCGACGCCCATTGAGCGCGACAAGGACCCCAGTCGGCGGGCGGCGCTCGCGAAAGTGATCCAGCCCTTCATGCTCCGCCGAACCAAGGCAGAGGTGCTCCCCGATTTGCCCAAGCGGAACGACGTCCTCCTCCAAGTCGACCTCAGCAGCCGAGAGCGGAAGGCATATGAGGGGGCGCGACTGGCGGCGATCGCAGCCCTCGTCGGAGAAGGGGGCGGGCAGGACCAACGATTCCAGGTCTTGGCCGCGATCACGAAGCTGCGCCAACTGGCCTGTCACCCGGCCCTCGTCGACCCCTCCTGGCGAGAGGGGTCAGCCAAGCTTCGAGCGTTTCGGGAGTTGATCGCGAGCCTCCGCGAAGGAGGCCACCGAGCCCTCGTGTTCAGCCAGTTCACCCGGCACCTGAGCTTGGTCCGCGATCAGCTCGACCAAGACGGCATTTCCTACCTCTACCTCGACGGGAAGACCAGCGCCGCGAAGCGTCCGAAGTTGGTCGACGCTTTCCAGGGTGGAGAGGGAGACGTGTTCCTGATCTCCCTCAAGGCAGGGGGCAAAGGTCTGAATTTGACCGGCGCGGACTACGTGGTGCACCTGGACCCGTGGTGGAACCCAGCCGTAGAGGACCAAGCGACGGATCGGGCTCACCGGATCGGGCAAACCAAGCCGGTCACGGTTTACCGGCTGGTCGCGAAGGGAACGATTGAGGAACAGATCCTGGAGTTGCACGCGAGCAAGCGGGACTTGGTAGCAGGAGTCTTGGACGGGACCGATCGAGCGGGAAAGCTCTCCGCAGACGAACTCTTGGGACTCATTCGTGGGGAGGGCAGGCCCAAGCCTGCTGGGAAACGCCCCCGCCTCGCCCCCAGAGAGGTCGCTCCTGCCCCCAAGAAGGCGGGTGAAGGGCTCCGTTCGTTCCGCTCACGACACGAGATCACCCAGGCTCAGTTGGGGAGTCTCTTGGGGGTCTCTGCTGGCACCGTCTGCCGCTGGGAGAGGGGAGGCGCGGTTCCTGCTCGGCGCGAGGCCACCCTCGACGCCCTCCAGGGCCTGACGTCCCGAACGCTCCGCCGTCGACTCTCGTCTCTGGCTCGCTGAGACGCGAGGTAAACCCCGCCCCTACCAAGGCGTGTTGTGAGCCGTCCAATCGGGCGCCTTGCGGAGGGCCCTCTCGCGATCTGTAGGGTGCTGGGTTTACCCCCGCCCGCCTGTCCGGGAGAGACAGACGGCCTCTGGGATTAGGCTTGTCAACGTCAGGAGCTGTACCCCCGCGCGACGGGTGTCCCGAAGGGACGGACTGCGTCGTTAGGGCTTGAGCTGCTGCTCGAGCCAGGCCTGGAGCTCGGCGTCGGGATTTTGCTCGAGCGCCGCTTTCCAGTCCTTCTTGGCGCCGGCCAACTCTCCTTGGCGCCGTTGGACTTGGCCGCGGGCGGCGAGGGCCATGGGGTGTGTGCCCTCGCGGAGGAGCGCCGTTTGGTGGGCTTGGATCGCTTCAGGGATCTCGCCTTCGAAGGAGAGCGCCCAGGCCAGCAGGGCATGCGCGTCGGCCGAGGCGGGCTCGAGGCGTGCGACTTCTTTCGCGTCGGCGACGGCGGCGGCCCAGGCCTTGTTCTTGATTCGGACGCGGGCCCGCCGCGTCCAGCCCGCCGGGCGAGCCGGCTGCGCGCGGATCGCCTTCGAGTAGCCAGCCTCCGCGGCGACCCAGTCGCCCTTCCGCTCGCTCAGGATTCCCTTGATTCGGCCGTGCTCGAAGCGGGCTTCGGGCAGTCGAGGGGCCAGCTCGAGGGCGGCTTCAAACGACGCCTCCGCCCGAGGCCAGTCGCGCCGCTGGCGCGCCCGCAGGCCTTGAGCCAAATGGGTGAACTCGTTTGCGTCCCCGCGATCTTTGGCCAGCTCGAGGATCCGCCTCAGGGCCGGGGTCTCGCTGTCCGCGCTGGATCCGTGCTTTCGCTGGAGGAGGTGGTGGACGCGATACAGCGCCCGATAGCCCGGCGGATACTCCTGAGCGCTTCGCTCGAGGAGCGCGATCGCGGGGGAGAGACTCCCCGCGCGGGCGTAGAGGTCGGACCCGGCCCAGAGCAGGAAGCGGGAGGAGTCGAGCTCGAGAGCTGCTCGGATCTGGGTGTCGACTAGATCGGCCTCGCCTTCGGTGGCGAGCCCGGTGGCCTCGTCCATGAGCTCCAGCGCGTCCTCGATTCGCAGGCGTCTTTGCTTGATCTCAGCTTCGTGTTCTTGGGCTTCGTGCTGGCGGATCTCGGCGAGCTGCGCCTTGAACTTGCTCTCCTGGCCGCTGCGCTCTCGCGCGGCCTGAGCGTTCTCGGTTCGCAGCGCGAGGAGCCCGATCAGCGAGGCGCCTCCGCAGAGCAAGAGCACGAGCAAGATCCCGATCAGGAGACCCGGTTGGCGACGAGCGCTGCGCACGATTTGCTCGGAGAGCGAGTAGCGGTGAACGCTGAGCGGGTCCCCGGCGAGGTAAGCGTGCAGCTCGCGGACAAACGCGCTCGCGTCGCCCAGTCGGTCCGAAGCGTCGGGGGCGAGGCAGGCCGCCGCGAGCGCGTTTAGCTCGGTCGAGACGTCCTTGCGGCGGGCGCGCGGGAGGACGATCTCTCCTTGAATCGTGGCCGCGAGCTGTTGGCTCGAGCCCTTGCCCTGAGCCACGGGCGGCTGACCGGTCAGGATCGTAGACAGGATCGCGCCGAGCGCGAACACGTCGGCGCGGGTGTCCACTTCTTCGCCGCGAGCTTGCTCGGGCGGCATGTAGCCCGGCGTCCCAACCACGCTCCCGTCTATGTGCTCGAAGTAGGACGCCGTCTCGAGTTCGAGGTGGTGGAGCGAGTCGTCGGCGTCCTCCTCGAGGATTCGGGCCAGCCCCCAGTCGAGGACGAACAGCTCGCCAAAGCGTCCAACCATGACGTTTTCAGGCTTCAGGTCGCGGTGCACGACGCCCTTCTTGTGGGCGTAGGCCATGGTCTCTCCGAGCCGCAGGAGGTGCTCGAGGAGCTCGCGGAGCACCTCGGTCGGCCGGTCGGCGGCGTGGTACGCCTCGATCCGGTCCTTGAGCTCGACGCCATGAATCAGTCGCAGGAGGAGATATTGCTCGCCGGTCGCCGTCGTGCCGGCCTCATAGACCGCCGGCACGCCCGGGTGGTCGAGCTTGGCCGTGATCTCGATCTCTCGCCGGAAGCGGTCTGCGGACGCGCGCGCGTTGACCTGGAGCACCTTGAGGGCGACGTGGCGCCCAAGGCGCTTGTCGCGGACGCGATAGACGACGCCCATTCCGCCTCGGCCGAGCTCCTCGAGTCGCTCGAAGGCGAACCCTGAGTGCGGCGCGAAGCTGGGGAAGCGTCTCCAGAGCATTTTGAGTCGATCCGAGAGCTCCTCGCGAGGATCGACGCCCAGGTGGCTGGGTCCCGAGACCGGGGCCACTCCCGGAGGCGGCCCGCCCGGGCGATCCCAGGAGCCGCTGTTCGCGGTCTGGCCTTCCTCAGGGGGGGCGGGCTTCCAGGCGCCGGTTCCGGCGTCAGCGATCGCCGGCGAGGGGCCCCATGCTGTGCCCGTGTCCTCGCTGGCGTTGAAGCCGCCTTCCTCTTCAGGGAGCGAGGGGACCTCCATTTCCCAACGCGTCGCGTCCGGGTGGGGGGCAGGAGCGATCGCTGGCGCGTCCTCGACCCAGGCCGTGGAGTTGAGGTCGGGGTCGAGCGCTGGCGGGTCCTCGTCCCAAGCCGTGGAATCGAGGTCGGGAGCGATCGGTGTCGCGTCCTCGACCCAAGCCGTGGAGTTGAGGTCGGGGTCGAGGGCGGGTGGTGGACCTCGCGAGGGTCGCCCCGGAGGTGCCGGTGATTCCTTCGAATCCAGCGTCGGGTCGGGGCGCGAACTCAGCTCCCCTTCACCTTCATCCGACTCTCGTGGTCCCGCAGACATACCCAAAGGGTAGCTCTATTTGTCGCGCCGGGATCGCTTTGAGCCCCACTCCCGCTTATCTGGGCCAGAGCGGCCTGCTGAACAGGTTTAGGCCTGAATCTCGTCCAAGCGCCGCATTCCTTCCAGGAGGAGGGAGGTCGTGTCCCTCGCGACGGACTTGTCTGCGGTCGGGGGGAGCTCGGCGTTCTCGAACGAGAACTTGCCGACGGTCCAAGTCAGGAAGTTGTAGAAGGCCTCCTCGCCGCCGTCGGCGAAGTTTCCTTGGATCGACCAGATCTGTCCGTCGTGGAAGAAGAGGCGGACCTGCTTCTCTTGGTTGTTGATCTCGAGGGTCCCCGTCCGGTCGGTGACCGTGATCGCTTGGATCAACTCGGTCGGCCCGATCATGGTCAGGTTGCCAGTCACTCCCGCAGCCTGCTCGTCGCTGAACTGCTTCGACATGTTGTTGAGGCGGAGCGCGAGGAGCTTGCTGAAGTAGCGGTTGAGGACCGGGTTTCGTCCCAGGAGGCTGTCGAAGCTCTTCTTGGTGACTTGGAGGGCGGTGACCTGTTCGCGGGCCCGAATCGTGGCGCTGCAGGGGTCACCCGTCAGGAGAGACATTTCGCCGAAGCACTCGCCGTGAGAGAGGATCCCGAGCAGCTTCTCGCTCCCGTCGTCGTTGGGCTTGAGGACCTCGACTTGTCCTCGGGTGATAATCATGAGCGCTTCGCCGGGTTGGCCGAAGGTGATGATCTCCTTGCCGATCTCGAACGTGACCTCTTGGATCATGGGAGAGATCTTCTCGAGCTCTCGGTCTGGGAGCGCCGCGAACATTGGGATCACGCGGAGCGAGATCAGCTTGCGCGTCTGCTGGGGATCGCGCTTGAGTTCGCCGAGCGTCTCAAGCGTGAACCCGGCTTGGGCGCGGCCGCCTCGGCAGCCGCGACAGAGGAGGACCCGGTCGTCTGGCTCGCCGCCGGCGGTCAGCTTGATCGTCCAGGGGAGGAGATCCGAGAGCGCGATCGCACACACAGCGTCGCACTCCTCAGTGAGGAGCTCTGGAAGTGAGACCGCCATTCGATCGCCCGTCTTGAAAATCGGGCAATCGTGAACGTTCTGGGCGGCGATCACGATTTTCTTGGGCATAGCTCCTCCGGCGGGTAGTCGGTGTACCCCGGGTCTGGGCCCCTTGTCAAACTCCCCGGGTTCTCGGGTCGACCTGAACCACCTCTCGAGGCGCCCTCCGCTAGCTCTGGTGGTAGGGTGAGCGGCCACATCGGCGGGGCTGCTGCGAAGGGGAGTCACTCATGCGTTGGCTGCAAATTGGGCTCTTGGCGCTCGCGCTGGGCCTCACCGGTTGCCCCAAGCCCACCCCCCAGAAGACCTCTGCTCCTGGCAAGACGGGCGCCACTCCCACGGCGAGCGCTGGGCCGGCGACTTCACCGGGGGCCTCACCTGCTGCTGGAGGTACCCCCATGGGCACCCCACCCCCTGCCTGGAGCACGATCCCCGCAGATCTCGTCGCGGACGAGGACTTCTACCCCATGCTCAAGTCGACGGCGTCTTGGCCGGACCCAGCTGGCCTCGTGGCGCCCAACTCCGTGGCCAAGAGCAAGCGGCCCCCGCCGGTCAAGGTCCGGGTCCTGCGTGAGCTGGTCGAGCTTTGCGTGCACAAGGATTACCAACCCAAGGACATGGATGCGGCGCTCGGCCTCGACGGCGAGGGGCGGCTCTTCGCGCGGCTCGGCAAGGGCAAGGCGAGCGGCTCGGCGTCGCTCGACACCCACCCCAAGGACAGCCGGTATCCCGTGTTCGCGATGACCTTCAAGCTGTCCTCCAAGGGGCCGCACACGCTCGCGACGCTCAGCAAGCGCGTGCGAGAAGTCGTCAACCCCGGCCTCATGCAGGAGATTGAGCGGACCAAGGATTCGCGCTTCGCCGCCAGTCCTCGCGTGAAAGGCACCGAGCGCGTCGCGGCGCTCGCCCTCCTCGCTCCCTCGGGCGCGTTTGGGACCCAGTTTCCCTACGTGTATGCCTACCTCAGCGACGACCACCTGGTGGTCCTCCTGCAAGAGGTCCCCCACATGAGCGCCGGGCCGCCGAAGTAGCCGCGCGGGGACGCCCAGCATGTCCTCGCTCCGAACCCGGACCGCCGGCTCGCGTCGCGGAGCGCTCCTCCGCTCTGGAGGCGCGCTCTTGCTCAGCCTGTTCTGCTGCGCCTGCGCTTCAGGGCCAGCCGACCTGGAGATCGTTCCGGCGCCGATTCCCGAAGAGCCGGCCTTGCTCCCGCGGTTCGACCTCGAGCTGACGGCGACGGCCGAGGGCTCCATGTGGCTGCCGCTCCCAGCGAGTGACGAGGGCCAGACGATCGAGTCGCTGCTCTGGCTCGTCCCCGCAGGCGATCACGAGCTGGCTGAGGTCGGCGGGCAGCGAGCGCTCCGCGCCTCGAGCGGGACCAAGATCGAGCTTCGAGTCAGATTCGCGCTCCCAGGCAAGCCCGCTCCGCCGCTCAGCGAAAACCTCACCGAGCGATTGGCGACTCTCTCCAAGACGGAGGGCGTGTTCGTGAAGCAGGCTCTCGCAGCCGGAATCAAGGCTCGCCTCTCCCACGGAGTCGCCTGGAGCCAGGGGGGGGGTGCGCAAATGACCCAGTGGGTCGAGCTCGAGGTCCAGGGTGCGTGGTTCCCCTACCGGCCGCGCGAGGGGGCGCTCGTCAGTCGGGCTGGGCTGCTGCGCTTAGGTGGGGAGAGTCCTCGCGGAGTGGGCGATCTCGCGGTCCGCGTCGAATCGGGCGGCTAGCGCTGCTGGCGCAGCTCTTCTTCGCTCAGGACGGAGTGGTAGAGGCGAGTCATGGCTGGATCGAGGGCTCCCCAGCGTTCGCGTTGGACACGGAAGTCTCGCTCCCAGTAGAGCCACTCGGTCGAGAGTTCTCCGCGAGCGTGGAGCGATCGGAGCGTTTGGACCGCTTCCTCATAGCGCCCCTCTGAGGCGTAGGATCGGCCGAGGAGGAGGACTGGGATCAGGCTCGTCTCGAAGTCTGGCGGTGCGGCCTCGCAGATCGGGGCCAGCCAGCGGGCCCGCTCGAGCGCCTCGCGGCCACCCTGGGCGTCGCCGCAGGTGATTCGGACCCAGGCCTCGAGGAGCGAGACGGCTCGCGAGCGAGGGGACTGATGGCGAGCGACCTCCAGGGCCGCGAGCGCGTCGGTGCGCGCCGCAGGCTCGAGGTCCTCGCCGACGGCCAAGACTTGAAAGTGGAGGACTGCTCGGAGGAGAGCCAGGGTCGGGGGAATCTTGAGCTGGAGGGGGTTTGGGGGGCCGAGGTCGGCGAGGCGGCGGCTGGCGCGGTTCGCGAAGATCGAGGTCCCGAATCGACGTCCGCGGCGGACGGACGTCGCGTAGCAGATCCGGTTGCAGAACTCGCGGAGCACAGCCAGCGGCTTGGCCGCGAGCGCGACGGTCAAGGCGTCTTCGGGGTAGGCCCCGAGCGAGCGGTAACGCTGGTAGTCGACAAAGAGCGGGAGCGAGGCGAGCGGGTAGTCCTGAATCAGATGTCGGTTGACGTTTTTCCCCGCTTCGCTGCCCATCTCGGGGTTGGCCTCGATCGCCTTCGCGAGCCGGTAGAGCCGCGCTTGGAACTGGGCTTTCCCTCGGGCCACCTCTGCGCGCCGCCCTTCGACGGCTTCGGCGCGTTCGGTCTCTCCGGCTCTTCGGAGGTCAGCGACGTGCCGCTCGAGCCAGAACAAGCGCTCACTGGCCGAGAGCGGGACCTCCTCCGCCAGGGCTTCGAGCGCAGCCGAGAGCTTGGCGCTCGCCTTGGGGTTCGACTCGCCGAGCGCGACCACGCCGTCAAAGAGGACCAAGTAGCGCCGGGAGATCGCGTCGAGCCGAGCGGGGTCGGAGTCACCGGCCGTGGCGGCGGCGGTCAGGTAGGCGGCTGCGGCAGTGGCCGGCTCCGCCTCGCCGCTGCGAGCCTCAGCCGCGCTCAGCGCAGCGCGCGACCAGGCGACCTCCCACTGGGTCGATCCGTGGCGAACGGCCTTTGCTAGCGCCCAGCGAGCGGGCGCGAGCTGAGTCCGCCGGGCGGAGATCCAGGCCTGCGCCGCCCAGGCCCGTGCTGTCTCGGCGGGCGGTAGGCCGCGCGAGAGAGCGCGCACGAGGTGTCGCTCTGCGCGAACGAGGTGCGGCTCGACTTCAGCCGGTCGGTCCCGCCAGAGGGCTTGGCCGGCGGCCGCCGCCTCGGCCTCGCCGATTCCCAAGTCGCGCAAAGCGCCCACGCTCGCGGGGCCCTTCTGGGGAGAGGCCTTGCGGCCGGCTTCGGCCAGGGCTTGGAGGCGCTGGGCGGCGGGCGTGGTGGGCCACTCCTCGGAGTCCCTGGCTCTGAGGGCGACCGCTTCGGCCCGCCAGGGCGCGAAGGCGTCGCCCGAGACCTCCCCCAGGAGCTCGGCGCAGGCCGCGTCGAGGCGATCGACGTCGATCCCCTCGCTCGCCGCGCGGACTTCACCGACGCGAGCGGCGAGTCCGAAGGGGAGCAGCGCGGCGCCTTGTCCTCCGAAGACGGGTGCCGGCGCGAGGGCGAACCCGAGCCGCTGTTCTCTCCAGGCGAGGCGGGCGGTGGCCCAGAGCTGCTCGGCCGAGCCGGTCCAGCCCAGCTCTTGTGTGAGCCGCGCCTCGAGCGCGAAGAGCCGAGCCTTGACGTTGAGCGGAGGGGCGCGGCGTGAGTCGCGCCGGAGGCGTCGGGCCCGCTCAATGAGGAGACAGCGGGGCCCGACCGCGTCTGGCTCGAGGGCGAGGGCCGCGGCTCGGAGCGCGAGGAGCGCCCGCTCGACGAGCGCGGCTGAATCCAAGCGGGGCACTCGCTCGATCGGCAAGGGAGTCGTTCGCTTGGCGGCTCTGGGGGTCGCGAAGAGCTCGCTGGCGGGGGCTGGCGGGTCGGCGCGCTCGA
>JAESQQ010000024.1 GCA_016765095.1 Planctomycetota bacterium
GCTAGGCGGGGTTAAACCCCGCCCCTACCAAGGCGTGTTGTGAGCCGTCCAATGGGGTGCCTTGCGGAGGGGCCCTCTTGCGATCTGTAGGGTGCGGGGTTTACCCCCGCCCGCCTGTCCGGGAGCCCGTTGGGCCCGGCTTCTTCGGGTCGACCAGAGGAAGGCACCCGCCCGCCAGCCCTACCGCGCTTCCCGCTGCTTAACTGCTGCGCGCCCTTAACTGCTGCGCGCCCTGTGTAGGGTCCTCGTGATCGCCCCGGCCAATACTCGAGGCTCGGGAGCAAAGGCAGGCGAGGAATCGTCGACTCGGCTCGGCTCGGTTCCTGCTGCGCCCACCCTGGCGCTCCACCAAAGCTGAGCTCGCTCGTCAGTCCAGTTGTTGAGGGCTGGGAGACGATCCAGGCGCCCGACAAACTCGTTCATGGTCTGAGGTCGTCGATCGGGGTCCTTCTCGAGGCAATCCATGATCAGCTCCTCCAGCTCAGCCGGAATCGTCATCTCCGTCTTGCTCGAGGGGGGAGCCGGGGCCACGTGGAGATGATCCGCCAGCATTGCAAACATTGTGGGTTGCTCGAAAACGAGTCGCCCAGTTAGGAGCCAGTAGGCGACGCAGCCGAGCGCATAGACGTCGGCGCGCCCGTCTACATCCTGGGGTTTGCGCATAAGCTCCGGCGCCATGAAGGCCGGAGTCCCCACGATGTGGGACCCGTCGGGTTCAAGTACTTCGCTCTCCTTTGCACTCAGGCTGCTCGTCGCGACTCGACGAACGAGGCCGAAGTCCAGGACCTTCACGAAGTCGACTCGGTCACCAACTCGGCAGGCCATGAGGTTGGCTGGCTTGATGTCTCGGTGCACCAGACCGGCTCGGTGCGCTTCGCCGAGGGACTCGCACACCTGACGGAGCAGGTAGATCGCGCGAGCTGGGGAGACGGGACCAAAGCGCTCGACGAGCGCCTCGAGGTCGAAGCCATCGAGCAGCTCCATCGCGTAATAGAAGGTTCCATCGCCAGTGACGCCGTAGTCGTAGAGGCTCACGGTGTGAGGGGAGCTGAGGCATGCGGTGACTTGGGCCTCCAACTCGAAGGACTCGAGGGCTTCCCTTCGCGAGGCGTCGCTCCTCTCCTCCAGATCTTTGGGAGGTGAGACCAACTTTATCGCGGCCGGACGCTTGAGGAGAGCGTGTTCGGCCCTCCAGACTTCCCCCATACCACCCTTTCCCAGGAGTTCGACCAACCGGTAGCTACCCAACCGGCGTGCGGTTTCGCGAGCCGCGCTAGCCGAGACGCCGAGGTCGTACACCAACCACGCTGGGGCCACGGCCAAGGCTGCGCACACGTAGTAAGGGAGGAAGGTCTCGACCACGATCGGCAGGGTGGGCAAGGCTTGGCCTTCGCTGAGGCACCAGGTGAAGAACACAAGGGGAGCTGTGGTTGCGCAGGCGAGGGAGGTAAGGAGCGCTCGGCTCGGGGGGGCGGGGACAAAGAGCGGGAAGAGCAGGATCCAAACCGCCAACCACGACAGCTTCACCATCACGGGCTGAAGGAGCATGTCTCCTTGGAAGGCGCAGATCGAGATCACTAGTGCGCCTGCAACTTGGTAGACGAGCCCAGCGCGGAGCGTCGTCGAAGGGCTCAGGACACCGCGCCAGGCAACGAAGGCCATGGCGAGGGAGAGGGCGAAAAGCCCTGTCTGGGAGAGGAGGAAGTGGCTGAGGTGGTGTGGGGCCTCCCACCCGAGCGGCCCGTAGATAAAAAGGGAGGTCAAGATCAAAGCAGCGACACCTCCCGCGAACACCACGCTCACGAGGGCCAAGCGACTCGCTGCCCTCGCGAGGAACTGAGAGTCGAGCGTCCCTCCAGCGGTGGTGGCTGCCTCACCAACGACTTGCTGAACTCTGACCGCGTTTGACATGACTAGACCCTGCGCAATTTACGTGCCTGGCCGCAGGTTCGGCTCAACGACCGTGAGGCGCGAGTCGAAGCCAAGGCGGCTCGCGCAAGGGTTTCAAGTTTGCAACTCGGAGTCATTCGCCTTCCGGCGTCGAGTCGAGGAGCTTCACCCCCAAGGATCCGAAGTCCTCGATTGGGCGCTCGAGACTCCGCTTGAGCCCATGCTCAGAGAGTGCGCGAAGGAGATCAAAGGAACCCATACGCTAGTTCTCCCCTCGCCTGAGTTAGGGACCTTTCAGATCTGGAAGGTCCTCGGTCTGCCCCTCATAAACCCGGAGCTCTCGGACGATCGTTCCGCGAGGCGGCGGGAGGATCGCCGGGCCGCAACCAACCGCTCTGCGACTTGCGGGAATTCCAAGAGCCATGCCTTGACTCTGGACCATGGTCCAGCCAGAAGCATCCGCTATCAAGGGGAAGAAGGCTCCGCTTGGCGAAATGCTCACCACGGTCGGGGCGCTCTTCTCAGCGGTCCTGTCCTCGGCATGCTGCTGGCTGCCACTCCTCCTGATCGGCTTCGGTCTCTCCGCGGGCGGCGTCGCGAGTGCCTTCGAGGCCTACCGGCCCGCTCTCCTGGCGGTGACGGGGCTGTTTCTCGCGGTTGGGTTCTACCTGGCCTACCTCCGCAATGAGAAGTGCGAGCCAGACAGTGCTTGCGCGACTCCTAACCGGAAGCTCCTCCTCTTCAACAAGATCAGTCTGTGGGCCGCGACCGTCGTGGTCGCCGGCTTCGCCTTCTTTCCCAACTATGTCGGAGCCTTCCTGAGTGACGGAGGCGACGCCGCACCTCCGCCGGCGACGTCAGAGGCACTCAGGGTCGTGAAGGTGGACATTGAAGGCATGACCTGCGAGGCCTGCAGCGTGAACCTGACCGCGGCGTTGAAGAGGGTGGAAGGGACGCGCCAGGTCGCGGTCAGCTTCGAGGAGAAGCTCGCTACCGTGCACGTCGTTGCAGGTACGGAGCAGGCAACTCTTATCCAGGCCATCGAGGCCACGGGAGACAAGGGCAAGGTCCGCTCCTCTGACCCAATCGTCGTTGCAGGACAGTCGCAGACCCTCTTCGTGGAGATCGAAGGAATGACCTGCGAGGCCTGTGCGGTCGGGATCGCTGCCGAGCTGAAGAAGGTGCTTGGGGCGAGCAGAGTTCGCGTGAGCTCGTCGGCTTAGGGACGGCGGTCATCGTCCTCGGCCCGCGAGGCGTCGAAGGGTGAGCGGCGAACCCTATCCGTGATCCGTCAGAACACAGTGTTCGCTTTCGTCCTCAAGGCTCTGTTCGTCGCCCGCTGACATTCGAGCGTCCTTGCTCGTCGTGTTCAACGCGCTCCGACTCCTCAGCAATCGAACCAATGAGCGCCACGGCCAGCGGGCCTAAGTGGGTTCCAGAGTTGACCTTCGGTTCCCGTGACGGACCAAAGCGGACGGCGGGGCTTGCTCAACTAGCTGCAGACGTGCTATTCCTGATGGCCGTGAGTCCTTCTCTACGTCAGTTCGCTTTCCTCTGCGCCCTTCTGCCTCAGTTCTTGCTGGCAGTGCTCGCGCCAGCCTTTTCGGTTTGCCTGGAAACCGACGGAACACGAATCCTCGAGCTTGGCGTGTCCGACTGCTGCGTGGCCGAGGCCATGGAGCGGGGTGCCAGCGATCGGGTTGGCGATCAAGACGACTGCGACGGCTGTGAGGACTCGGCTTTGGCCGTCTCCCACAAGTGTGACGAGAGGCCGGCTCCGCTGGTCCTGTCGCTTGACCTCCTCACCACGGACCCCACGCGGCGCTGGGACTCGACTGTGCGGCCCTTGGGCGTCCCAGCGCCTA
>JAESQQ010000280.1 GCA_016765095.1 Planctomycetota bacterium
AGGCGGAGGCGGAGGCGTCGTTAGGGGACGATCCTGCCGCGTGAGCGTCGCTCCGTTCGCCACCTCCGGTTGCGTCGTCGTCCTGCGCTCCCCGCGCTCCAAGCCTGGGCTGCGCGCCGCTGCGCGGAGGGCGTGGACGCCGACCGCCGCCTGCACGAGCTCGCCTCAGCTGGCGACGCGGACGAGCTCCAGGTCCTCGCCCTCCGAGCTGGTCGCCACCCCGGGTTCGCTGTGGAGCGCGTCTCGGCTACTTGACGACCTCCATGGAGTCCCGTAGAGTTCCAACAACTCCCCCTGCCACTTCGCTGGCAGGCCGCGAGGCCGCCTCTTCACCGGGGCGGCCTCTGCTTTTTCCTATGAGCGTCACCAACGTCTACGTCGACGGATTCAACCTCTACTACGGGGCGCTCAAGGGCACCGAGTTTCGCTGGCTCGACGTCTACTCCCTCCTTGAGGTCGTTCTCGGAGCCCGGCACCAGATCAATCGCGTGCGCTACTTTACTGCGAACGTGAGCGGAAGGCCCGAGGACCCCACCCAACACCTTCGGCAGCAGGTCTACTTGCGCGCCCTACAGGCCACGCCCAGCCTGTCGATCCACTACGGCCACTTCCTGACCCACCGTCGCGAATTGCCCCTGGACCCGCGGCCCGACGCCCCGCCCTACCGGGTCAACGTCCTCCGCACAGAGGAGAAGGGATCGGACGTGAACCTCGCTTCTCACATGCTCATGGACGGATTCCGGGACGAATACGAGACCGCGGTAGTCGTGAGCAACGATTCCGACTTGGTGACGCCAATCCGCATGGTGCGAGAAAGCCTGCGCAAGACCGTGGGGGTCGTTCACCCCTACAAGGCGGTAAGCAAAGAACTGTTTCGAACTGCCAGCTTCGTGAAGCCAATCCGAGCCGGGGCACTCCGCCGGTCCCAATTCCCGCTCGAATTCGAGGACGCCCGAGGACAAATCCGTTGCCCCAACGAGTGGCGACCCGAGCCCTCGCCAGGCGAGAGCCAGTAAGCCGCCTATCGGCGCCCTCGGGGCGATAGGAGCATGACCCCAAAAGCCCGACTCCGCGTCCGCACCGCCCCCTGGAGCTCCGTCGCTGGCTGGCTCTCCAAGACGCCCAACTCGCAGCTGTCCGCGCCTACTACCTGGAGCGTGAGCTTGAGCTCTGCGGCACCTTCGCTCGATCCGAGGTTCGGCTCCGTTTGATTCGCGGATTCGAGGCGGGCGAGTTCGACCCGCGCCCAGCGAGCTGCGAGTGCTCGGGCGGATCTGGGAGCTTCCCCAGGCCGGAGTCAGCGCCAGCGGCACCTGCGCTCGTAGAGGCCCTCTCAGACCCGAACCGCTACGTAAGCAATGAGGCGCTCCGAGCCCTGGAGGAGATCGGGGAGCCCGCGCTCCCCGCCCTAGTCGGACCCGTGCTGAACAAGAGCGAGCGGAAGAGCAGGCTCGCGGCGATAGCCCTCCGGGAGATAGGCGAGGATCTCCAGAACAATGGCAAGGTCTGCTGGTGGGTGATCCCACGCGGCTTCCTCCACGACCTGATCGCGCTCGCCCTCTTGCTGGTCGTCTGGATCGCAGCGGCGAGACGATTCCCCAAGCGGGCACCGACCTTGAGACCGCTCCGAGCGATCCAGGTCGCGATCGTCGTCGGGGTTCCCGTCGCCGTCGCCGGACAGGCGGTCTACTACGCGACGACCATGATTTGGTCGAGCTACTACCTGCCTAGGCCACCCCTACCGCTCGTCTCGACAGCCATGGCGACGACGCTGTCCTGCATGTTTCTCGTTGCCCTGCCGGGAGTCTGGGCTTGCCTCCGCCCACCAGAGCAAACGAACAGCGCGGGGGAAGGCTGATCAACCTCGCCGGACGCTCGGCCGCCCAGTCGGACACCAGGCCAGTCGCCAGGCGAGCATGAAACGAGCGAGCCGAAGGCACGACTCATAACGATTCTAGTGACGGATCCCGGCCAGTACAGCGCCTCAAGTCGGCCCGTCCGTCGTCAGCGCTCGCGGTAGCAGAGCCGATACTTGCCGTTGGTCGAGGGTGGCAAGCTCCGGCAGCTCTCGATCGCCAACGCTGCGTCGCCGCCGAGCAGCCCTCGTAACCGGTCCGCCAGCGCGGCCTCGACGTCGGCGTCGTAGGCTTCGCCAGGCACGACAAGCAGCCGGTAGCCACGATCGGCGCCCTGGACCAGTTGGTAGCACTGGAGCGCCCCGTCCACGAGGTCGGCCGCCACTGCAGTGTCGACCGCGCGGGCCACGACTCGCCCTCCGCGGGTGTCGGTGATCGCGTCGCTGATCCGCCCCTCGAGGCTCGCGAAGGTGTCGGTGTGCTCCAGGCTGCAGGAGCAGCGGTCGACCGCCGCGCGCGCGAAGTCTCCGGTCTCGTAGCGAAGCAGCGGTGTGAGCTTGTTCTCCAGCGTCGTGACCAGCAGCCGACCGACCTCGCCGGGGGCGACCGGGCTACCCTCCTCGTCCACGATCTCGACCAGGCAGGGGCTAAACACGTGATACGCGCCCTCGGCGCAGGACCCGGCGATCGGCCCGGCCTCGGTCATGGAGTACATGTCATGCACCGGCACGCCGAACGCCTTCTTCAGGAGGTCTAGGTGGAGGCTGCTCGAGACGCCATAGGAGGTAATGATCGCCTTGACCGAAGGCAGCCGTCGGCCGGTCGCGAGGGCGCGGCGCGCCACGGGCGCCGCGTAGGCGGCGTCGAACGCGAGCATGCTCGGGGCGAATCCCTCGAGCTCGTCGAGCACGGCGTCCACTCTCTCGTCCGACACCGTGCTCGGATCGCGGAACGAGTTCAAGTAGAGGAGCCTGCCGCTCGGAGTGACGCGCCGCGTGTAGGGCAGCATCATGTCCATGTGGCACTCGGTGCCGCTGCAGATCGGCGGAATGAGGTAGGCGATCGTGAACTCGTCGGTCGCCGGGTTGAGGCCCAGCGCCGAGAACCCCATTGAGTAGGGCTGGCTCAGCTCGTCGGTCAGGTGCAGGGTCTGTGTCCGATCGTCGGTCGACCCAGACGAGCTCAAGAAGCGCACCGAGTGTTTCTCTTCGGTCAGCCAGTCCGGCTGGAGCTTCGGCAGCGCCGCTCGCAGCGCTGCCTTGTTCATGATCGGGAACCTGGACAAGTCGCCGGCGCTCGTTGGCGGCTCTTGGTCGCCCAGGAGATCTCGGTAGTAGGGGACCTCGCCTACGACGCGCTCGAAGAACGCGCTCAGCGCGTCTCGCTGGAGCGACTCGTAGGTCTCGCGGTCGTTCGTTCCCTGGCGCGGACCGAGGGGTTCGGCGCTCTCTTCTGGCTCCGCGAGCAGGCAGAGCCGGCTAAGACTCGCCACCAGGCCCTCAATCGCCTCGTCCGAAGCGGTCAGGCCGGAGCCGACGCGCACCTCGTGCCGAACTCGGTCCGGGGTCGCCTCGGCGCCGCAGCGGCGCACCGCCGCGAAGATCTCGGCCTCCAAGTTCGAGACCGCGAACCGCCGCCCAGTGCGGTAGTCGATCACGAAGTTCCAGCGGAATGGTTTGCCGTCGAGACCGCGCTGGCTGAAGGCGACGCACTCGACACCGGCGCGGAGCCTCGGCGGTGATTCGGTCATGGGCTCTCCTTGTCAGGGACCGCGAGGGACGACCATCGCGAGGAGTTGTTCGAGCGCACGGGCCGTGTGCTCGACTTCTTCTTCCGTGTTGTAGAAGTGCAGCGAGAGACGGAGAGAGCCGTTGACCCCGGCTTGTTCGTGGTACGGATGCGCGCAGTGATGGCCTCCGCGGGTCATGACGCCGTACGAGTCGCTGAGGAGCCGTGACAGGTAGTCCGGCGTCAGCGTGCCCGTCGGCTCGACCAGCGACAGGATCGGGGCTCGCGCGACGCCGGCGGACGAGCCCAGCGGGGTGAGCCCCTCCAAGGTGCCGATCCGCTCGTAGAGCAGCCGGGAGAGTTCGGCGTTCCGCTGCTCGATCGGGCCCATGCCGATCTCGGTCAGGAAGTCGACGGCCGCGCCCATGCCTATCGCGCCGGCTATGTGCGGGGTGCCCGCTTCGAGGCGCCAAGGCAAGTCGCGTGGCTCGAACGAGAAGTCACCGCGCACGAGGCTGACCGCGCCGCCGCCGAGCGGGGTCGGCTGAAGCTCTTCCAGCGCCTCGCGCCGGCCAATCAGCACGCCAATCCCAGTCGGGGCGAAGAGCTTGTGGCCCGAGACGACGAGGAAATCGGCGCCGAGCGCCTGCGCGTCTATGTCTGAGTGACTCGCTGCCTGCGCCGCGTCTATGAGAATGAGCGAACCGTGCGCGCGCGCGAGGTCGACCCACGCTCGCACCGGGACGACGGCGCCTGTCACGTTGGACGTGTGGGTCACGGTCAGGAGGCGCGTCTTGGCGTCTATGAGTCGCTCCGCCTGCTCCAGATCCGGGAGTCCGTCGGGCCCGAGCGGTGCCGCGCGGAATTCACAGCGCGAGGACCAGGGCAAGATGTTGGAGTGATGCTCGAGGATCGTGCCGACGACGTTTTCGTCCGGGCGCAGCTTGAGACCCCCAGCCACCAAGTGGATCGCTTCGGTCGCCCCGCGCACAAACGCGATCTCGGCGCGGTCGGCGTTGAAGAAGCGAGCCACCTTGCTGCGGCTGTTCTCGTACGCGTCCGACGCCTCCTCGGACAGGGTGTGCTTGCCGCGGTGAATGTTGGCGCTGTAGCGAGCCATGTAGTCGATAACCGCGTCTATCACCGGCTGCGGCTTGGGCGAAGTGGCGGCGTTGTCGAAGTAGACAAGCGGCCGCCCGGCGATCTCGCGCTTCAAGAGCGGGAACTGGCTCCGGACCGCCTCCACGTCCAGCGGCTTCGACGGGCTACTCAACTGCTCTTCCCACGGCCCGCGCCAGTCGCGAGGGCCAAGGTCTCCGCGCGGCTACGACCTATGAACGCTGCCAGCGCGTCGAGCGAGGCGTCTGGGGGCTCGGCGAACTGCTCGGCCTCGAGTCGCGCCTGGCCTTCGTCTCGGGTGAGCTGTCCAAAGCGGACCGTCGCGCTGACCTCGGGGAGGATATGCGGCCGTCCGACGCGCTGCTCGCAGAGGTAGTTGGACGCGTCGCACGCCCGGCAGTCGTAGTGCCTGAGGAGCACGGACTCCGGGTGGCGTTGCCAGGAGGTGTTCGCGTCGAGGTAGTCGACGATCGCGCGCTCGTCGTATGCATGGTGCAGGAAGTAGGGCAGGAAGTCCGCCAGGTGGTCGCTCGTGGGGTCTGGGAGCAGCTTCTCGAAGAGCGGCCAGTGGGCGGGCGGAAGCGACTGGCGGATCCGGTCGAAAGAGGCGGCATAGGTCGCGCCCAGGTCCACCGTAGAGGGCGGCTCGAACGCGGCCTCGAGGAAGGGCAGATCGGCGTCTCGGCTGCTGCCGGTGATGAACCGCAGCATCTGCGCCGGGGACCGGCCGTGCACAACCATTGGGATCCGCTCCCGCTCGGCGAGGGTCAAGAGCGCCGAGAAGGTCATGTAGCTGCAGCCGGTGCAGATCCCTCCGGTCGACGCCAACGCCGCCGTATAGAGCGGAGCGAGCATTGCCTGGGGCGGCTCGACGTAGACGTGGTCGACGCCGAGCTCCGCGACTTGGGCCTCGACGTTCTCCCGCGCCCAGTCGGTCATGAAGCCGTTGACGACGGTCACGACCTTGACCCGCAGCCCGTAGGTTCGAACGAGCTGGTGGAGGACGAAGGTGCTGTCTTTGCCGCCGGACAGGCCGGCGACGACGTCGTGGTCACCTGCGGCGCGCGAGCGGCCGTGGGTGAGCTTCTCGGCCCACCGCTCGCCCGACCGGATCGCCTCGAGCCGAGGTCGCCAGCGCTCATACTCGGTGCAGACTGCGCACAGCCCCTGCTCGTCGAAGGTCAGCTCCGGCACGGTGGTGTCGTTGAGGCACCGATTGCAAACGGTTTGAGCTGGCGTGGATATGGCAGAGATCCTCTTCGAGTGGGTGGCCGCTCGAAGCCAGCGACTCTACTCGATGACGATCGGGGAGACTGAGCGGGCCTAGGCCTCGCGGCTCACGACGTAGTGCGCGAGCGCGCGGAGGGTCTCGGCGGCCTCGCCGAACTCGTTGAGCGCTGAGCAGGCCTGGACCTCGAGCGCCTTGGCTTTGGCGCGCGCGCCGTCGAGGCCGAGCAACGCCACGTAGGTCAGCTTGCCCTGCTCGACGTCCTTACCGGCTGTCTTGCCGAGCGTCGCTGTGTCCGCCGTGCAATCGAGAATGTCGTCAGCGACTTGGAAGGCCAACCCGAGGGCTTGGGAGTAAGTGTCGAGCGCTTCGTAGCGAGCTTCGCCGGGTCGAAGGCCCGCGACTCGTGCCCCGAGCAGAACAGACGCCCGCAGGAGCGCGCCGGTCTTGTGGCGGTGGAGCTCTTCGAGGGCGGCCTCTTCCTTGGGGAAGTGCTCGGGCGCCGCCATGTCGATCGCTTGCCCGTAGACCATTTTGCGCGCGCCCTCGCCGAGCAGGCGCACGAGGTCCAGAGCCAGGGCCGGATCCTCGCCGTATTCGCGCACCAAGAGCTCGAAGGCTTGGGTCTGAAGCCCGTCACCGACCAGGATCGCGATCGCGTCGCCATAGACCTTGTGGTTGGTCGGCCGGCCTCGACGAAGGTCGTCGTCGTCCATGGCGGGGAGGTCGTCGTGCACAAGCGAATAGACGTGGATCAGCTCGACCGCACAGCCCGCAGCGAGGGCGTGCGAGGGTTCGCCACCCGCGGCTTCGCAGGCGAGCAGCGCGAGGGCGGGCCGAACTCGCTTGCCCCCCTCAAGCGAGCTGTAGCGGTAGGCCTCGTGGAGCCGGGTCAGATCCCCCTCCGCGCTGGGCAAGAATCGAGCGAGCGCGTCCTCGACTTCGCCTCGGATCGCGGCCAAGCGCTCCTTGAGAGCGCTCACGAAGGCTCGGGGTCGGGAGCCAGCTCTCGGATTCGGAGCTCAGCCTTGGTCAGGATCTCGCGGCACTTTCGCAGCGCTCCGACCCCTTGCTCGTACTCCCCCAAGGAGTCCTCGAGCGAGAGCTCTCCGCCCTCGAGCTTGGCGAGGATCTCCTCCAACTTGCGGTACTCGGCCTCGAAACTCACGGCGCTCCTCGATCTCGCGGGACGATACCCGATCGCTCCGGCAGACAAGCCTTCTGACACAACCGAGACACGCAAATCGGATCCGAGCCGAGTGTCTCCAAGAGGCCACGACGCAGTGCGTCCAGATCTGGTTCCCAAAACCTGACTCCGGACGATGTCCATTCCTGTAAAGCCTTGCAGCGATATGACGCGACGCGCTACGCCTCAAGTTACGCATAACGCGTTGCGGCACCAAGTTTGCACATTGGAGCCTTGAGGGAACCGAACCCACTCACCGTAGGAGTACGGACCATGTCAACGAATCGTGCCACTTCGGCCCTAGCCCTGATCCTCGCGATCGGCTCGGCCGCTGCTGCTCAGGAAACCGTGGATGCCTATTGGGGGCAGACGATCGCCCCCAACAACAGCCAAAAGCTGAACTTCAGCGTGTGGGGAGCGAGCGACGTCGAAGTCTCGACGTATCGCCTCAATCTCAACACGCTCGAGGACTACATTCGGCCCAACGGGCTCCAGGTCGACACGAGCCAGTTGACGGCGACCAAGACCGAGCTGCTCGGGAGCCAACGGGGTCAAGTCGACGCGGCGACCCACGCGGGCGTCTACCTCTACGTGGCGCGTGGCCAGGGCGGGACCGCCCAAGGTCGGACCCAGGCTCGCGCCGTGGTCGTCAGCAACCTCAAGCTCGCCGTCAAGCGAGACGACACGAGCTCGCTGTTCTTGCTCCAGCGCGGCGACGACCTCGTCGGGGGTCGAATCACGATCTACGCCGGCGCGGACCGGACGAGCCCCATGAGCGTGCTCCGTCGCTCACGGATCCGCGGCGGGATCGGCTACCTCCGAACCAGCTCGACCGACAACCTCGTGTATGTCGTCCGCAACCGAAACAACGTCGCGATTCAGTCGGCCTATTCGCGGACCTGGCGCGCGAACCGTGACCAATTCACGGTCCACGTCCAGACCGACCGGCCTCTCTATCGCGCCGGCCACTCCGTCAACTTCAAGGCGATCGTTCGCCAGCGGGACAACGGCACCCTCTCGACGCCTGTCGACGAGGAGGTTCGCGTTCACCTCCGCGACGCCCAGGGCGCCCGGACCCGGATCGCGACGCTCAAGACCAACGAATACGGGAGCGTCTCGGACAGCCTGACCCTCAGCGAAGACGCGGCGCTCGGCAGCTACACGATCGAAGTCGAGGTCGGCGCGGCCGCCCCGGCGACGGGACCCGCGAGCGGGCCGGTCGTGTTTGGACGCGCGACGTTCTCCGTCGAGGCCTATCGCAAGCCCGAGTTCAAGGTCGAGCTCCGAGGCCTCAAGGGACAGGTCGTTCAAGGCCAAGACCTCGAAGGCGAGATCTCCGCGCGCTACTTCTTCGGCGCGCCCGTCGCCGACGCCGCGGTCACCTACACCGTTCGGCGCCGCAACCGCTGGCGGTTCTGGAACCCGTGGATCCGCCCCATGATGTTCAACGCCATGCCGCGCCTCTGGTTCCCGACCTGGCGTGACGAGCACGTCGGCTCGTTTGCGGGTCGGACCGACGCTCAGGGCCTCCTGGCGTTCACGGTCCCCACGACTCGGACCGACTTCGACGCCGACTACGAGATCACGGCTGCGGTCGTGGACGCGAGCAACCGTGAGGTCAAGGGCGGCGGCAGCGTGGCTGTGACCCGCGCGGCCTTCGACTTGATCCTCAACACCAACCGCTACGCCTACGAGCCTGGCGACTTGGTCGAGCTGCGCGCCAATCTGGCCGTGGTCGGCGGCGCCGCCGCTCCCGCGACTCCGGTCACGTTCGAGATCTCAGCCCTCGACAAGGACGGCAACGCCACCCTCCGCCTGACGCGGACTCGCGTCAGCGACGCAGCCGGCGAGGCCAGCCTCCGCCTCCGGGCCCGGACTCAGAATCGCTACCGGATCGTGGCTCGCGCCAGCGACGCCAACGGCAACGAGATCACCGCGACCCGCACGATCTGGATCGCCGACGACACCGGCGCTCGCAACTGGTCGACGCAGCAAGTCGAGATCATTAGCGACAAGGACGTCTACGAGCCGGGCGACACGGCCCTGATCTTGGTCCGCGGCCCCGCGAGCGTGACCCGCGGCCTGATCACCGTCGAGGGGCGCGAGCTTCGCCGCGCCTACGGGCTTCAAATGAACAACGGCCTCGCCCTGTTCAGCCTCAGGATCGACTCGAGCATGGCCCCCAACGCCTTTCTCTCCGTGCTCCTGCCCGGCGACGAGCAGGCCCTGACCGCGTCCAAGAAGCTTGAGGTTCCAGCCATTGAGAACCTGATCGACGTCACGGTCGTGGCCGACAAGGCCGAGCATCGCCCCGGCGAGACGGCGACTTTCCGCCTCAAGGCGACCGACTACCAAGGCAACCCGGTCCAGGCCGAGCTCGGCCTGGGCGTCGTCGACGAGGCGCTGTTCGCGCTCCGCGAGGACAGCACGCGGAACATGCTCGACACCTTCTTCCCCGAGGTCGGCTCGGGCGTCGACACCCTCGGCGCACGTGGAAGCTGGGGACGCGGTGGAATCGGCTTGGGTGCAGATGACGTGAATCCACCTCACGCCGCCTTGCTGGGTGGCTTCGCACCGAAGCTGGGAAGGGGGGACGGTTTGGCGGCTTGCAGCCGGATCGGAGTCCAGCCTTCGCTCGGGGGGTCCGCC
>JAESQQ010000281.1 GCA_016765095.1 Planctomycetota bacterium
CATGAGTCGGCGTTCGGCGAGTTCGGGTCGCGCGATTAAGCGACGCGCTACAGCAGGGCGAGCTTGTCCGAAGGCGATTTCGTTGCTTGCGCGTGCGCCGGAGTCGGGTCGCGTTAGGTCGGCCTCGCGTCGCGATTGCCGGTTTCGCGACAGCCTCGCGGGCACGGGCGCGGAGAAGAGGCTCCGAGTGCAGCGAGCTCTGTTTAGCTCTCGTCCTTGGGCGCGAACTTCTCGAGCTTGCGATACAGACTGCGCAGGCTGACGTCGAGGCGCTTGGCGGCTTCGGTCTTGTTCCCGCCGCAAGCGTCGAGGACACGCAGGACGTGAATCCGCTCGACGTCCTCGAGTCGAACCACGTCTCCAAAGTCGATATCGGCTGCGACCGTGGCTGCCTTCGTCGGGGCGGCCGACGCACGGGCAGCGCCCTCGCGGACCACTCCGGGACAGTCCGTGAGTCGGATCGTGTGCCCCGGAGCGAGGACCATTCCCCGCTCGAGGACGTTGCGCAGCTCGCGCACGTTGCCCGGCCAGGCGTAGGCCGCGAACGCGGTCAGGGCCGGAGGCTCGACCTCGAACACACGCCCGCTGCGGAGCCGCGCCTGTTCGAGGAGCTCGTCCACGAGGAGGGGCAAGTCCTCGGGGTGCTCTCGGAGCGGTGGGGTGCGGATCGAGACCACGTTCAGCCGGTAGTAGAGGTCCTCGCGGAACTCGCCGGCCGCGACGGCCTCGCTCAGGATGCGGTTGGTGGCGGCCACGATCCGAACGTCTGCTCGCCGAACCCGTGACTCGCCGAGCCGGCGGTATTCCCCGTTCTCGATTAAGCGGAGGAACTTCTTTTGGATCTCGAGCGACATTTCGCCGACTTCGTCAATGAAGAGCGTCCCGCCGTGGGCGACCTCAAACACCCCCTCGCGCTCGCCGGTCGCGCCGGTGAACGCGCCCGCCACGTGCCCGAAGAGTTCGCTCTCGAGGAGGGCCTCGGACAGGGCGCCGCAGTTGATCGCTACGAACCCGCTGTCCTTGCGGGGGCTGGCCGCGTGGACCGCTCGGGCCACGAGGTCCTTGCCTGTCCCCGTCTCGCCCTCGATCAGGACCGGGGCCTCGGTCCCGCCGACCCGCGCGATCAGCTCGCGGACCCGGCGAACGCTCTCGTGGGTCCCGACGAAGGCGGCCGGTCGCTCTTGGTTTCGAGCCAACTGGCGCTTTAAGTCGAGGTTCTGACGGGAGAGGTGCTGCTTCTCGCTCGCGCCCTGGACGTAGAGCAGGAGCTCCTCGAAGGGGACCGGCTTCTCGAAGTAGTGATACGCCCCCTCCCGCATGGCCTCGATCGCGGTCGCCACGCTTCCTTGACCCGTGAGGACGATCGCCTCGACCTTCGGGTCGAGCCCCCGGAGAACCTTGAGGAGCTCGAGGCCCGACATGCCCGGCAGGGAAATGTCGCAGATCGCGATCTGTGGGGTCTCGCGCTCGAGGCTCGCGACGGCGGCCTCTCCGCTGTCCACTCCCTCGACCAGGTAGCCGCGCTTGCCGAGTCGTCGGACCAAGAGGGTGCGGTAGGAGGCGTTGTCCTCAATGACCAACACCCGGACGCCTGCGGGGTCAGGGGTTTGATTCACCGCGCAGGCCCTCGCTGGGGATCGATCACAGGGTGCCTCCTGGGGTCCAAAGTTCGAGCAGACCGCCGAGCGAGCCTAGCTCGCGAACGACGACCAGGGAGCGTCCCTGGGGACCCCAGCCTAGTGGCTGAGCGTCGCGAGGGAGGTGCAACCAGACATCCCCCTCCAACGAACGCAGCTCGGCGCCTGCTGGCCGGTGCCCCAAGGCCACGACGTCAACGGAGGGGTGCCAGGCCGCGCGCCGAAGACTCTGGCCACCGGGGAGGGTCAGCGTCTGGTTGGCCGCGTCTTCGATCGCGAACGCGCTCGGGACTCCCAGCCGAAATCCGAGCAGGGCCTGGCGGTCGCGGCTCAGCCGCCACGGGCCGTGCGTGCCCCTCGGCAGCTCCCTGAGTTCGAGCCGCTCGTCGCACGTCGGGTCGTAGAGTAGCGCTCCGGCCCCCTCGCGCGCGAGCAAGAACCGGCCGCAGACGGCCAGCGGGGTCGGGTGCCCTCGGCGCCCGCCGATCCGACCCGACGGCTCCTCGCGGTCGGACTCCCGAGTCGGGAGCCAGCTCCACTCCAAGGGTCCACGCTCGCGCCAGGCGATCCAGCCCTGCTCCCAGTTCGGGACGACCTTCAGCTCAGCTCCGCCTCGGCAGGAAAACTCCTCAGCTCCGTCTGAGATCCTGAGGACGCTGACCAGGGTTCGGCGTCCAGGCTCGACGTAGTGCAGGAGCGCCCTTGAGCAAGTCGAGTCGAACTCCAGCACCGATCCGCCAGACGCGAGCCCTTCGCTCACGAGTCTCCCCGTCGAGAGGTCAAGCCGCTGAAAGACGCCAGGCCCGCCCGGCAGGAGAAGCTCCCCCGGGCCAGCGGCGCGTGGAGGTCCGTGCGGTCGGTCTGCTGAGGCCTCGTAGAGAAAGCGCCCCTGAGCCCAGTCGACGGCACCAAGCAGGCGAGCGCCGCCGCCACGACGGGACTCCAGGAGGACCGCCGCTTCGCCAGCCCAGCCCCAGAGTTCGCCGTAGGGGCGGGCTCCCGGAATCCGCCGGGCGGGCGCGAGCTGACTGAGTAGGCCCCGCCAGACCTCGCTCTCGAGGGCTTGAAGCGGTGCGTCCGGCTCGACAGCCTCCCGGAGGAGCCGCAGGGTGTCCTCGATCCGCCCGAGGCGATGGTAGGCGTTCGCGAGCGGCAGGCGCGCCTGCTCGTCCCCGCTCGCTACGGCGCGCTCCCAGTTCCTAACCGCTTCGTCCAAGCCGCCAACTTACCTTGCGGCCCCAGGCTCCCCCGACGGACTCCCGCCCGGAGATCCCCCCCCGCCCAGAAACCATTAAGCTTCCGCCCTTCGAAGGGGACCCTATGGGCGAGCTCTTGCTGCACGGTGGCCTGGTGGCGACCCAAATCGACGGTGGCCAGCTCCTCGAAGACGGTGCGATCCGAATCTCTGCCGAGGGCCGGATCGCGGCCCTGGGTCCGAGCGCCGAGGTCGCCTCGGACGAGATCCGGGCCGACTTCCCCGGCGAAGTTGTGGACCTCGGTGGGCGCCTCGTGCTCCCCGGTCAGATCAACGCCCACAACCACCTCTACTCCGCCTTGGCCCGCGGAATGGCGCCCCTCGGCGAGCGCCCCGCGACCGACTTCGTGGGTGTGCTCGAGACCCTCTGGTGGCCTCTGGATCGGGCGCTGGACGAGGAGAGCGTCTACCTCTCGGCGCTCTTTGGGCTCATGGAGAGCGCTCGGGCCGGCGTCACGACGGTCGTCGACCACCACGCCAGCCAAGGCTTTGTGCGCGGCAGCCTCGACGCCGTCGCCCGCGCGGCCCGCGACCTTGGGCTTCGGCTCTCGACCTGCTTCGAGGTCACGGATCGCGACGGCGCTGAAGTCGCTGCGGCTGGGCTCGAGGAGAACGCGGCCTTTGCAGCCTCACTCAAGGACGCCTCGCCTCTCGGCGGCGCGCCGCAAATCACAGCCACGCTCGGCCTGCATGCCTCGTTTACGCTCGAGGACGAGACCCTCGCCCGAGCCGGGCGCCTCGTCGACGAGCTCGGGCTCCCCGGAGTCCACGTCCACCTCTCCGAGGATCGCGCCGACGCCGAAGACGCGCTCCGCCGCGGAGGCGTCCGACCGACGCAACGCCTCGACGCCCACGGCCTCCTTCGACCCGGCTCACTCACGATCCACGGCCTCTGGGTCGACGAGGCCGAGATCGCGCTCCTCGCCGAGCGCGGCTGCCTCCTCGTCACGAACCCCAGCTCCAACATGAACAACGGCGTCGGCCGGTGTGACCTGGCTCGCCTCCGGGCGGGCGGTGTCCGAGTCGCCGTCGGGACCGACGGCATGAGCGGAGACGTCCTCAACTCCCTGGCCTTGGCTTACTTCGCGCGCCGCGACGCGGCTCGCGACCCCAGCGTTGGCTGGGACGACGCGCTCGCGCTCCTGGCCGGGAACCGCGCCGTGGCCGAGGTGTTCTTTCCGGGCGCCCAGCTCGGGACGCTCCGCACCGGCGGCCCCGCAGACCTCGTCGTGATGGACTACCTCCCCTTCACGCCCCTCAACGCGGGCAACCTGCTCGGGCACGTGCTCTACGGCGGACTCGCCTCACGCACCCGCGACGTGATCTGCGGGGGACGCTACGTGCTGCGCGAAGGGCGCTTCCCGCAGCTCGGCGAGGACTTCGCTGAGCTCAGCCGCCGAACTCAACTGGCTGCCCAATCCCTCTGGGATCGGCGCGCCCTCAAGCCAAACACCTAGGAGCCCACCATGACGCCTTCCTTTGAGGACTTCGAGCCCCTCTATTCCGCCGACCAGCTCCGCGAGCGGATCGCCGAGCTCGGCAAGCAGATCAGCACCGACCTCGCCGAGAGCGACAACCTGGTCGTGGTCTGCGTCCTCAAGGGTGCGATCGTGTTCATGTCCGATCTGATTCGGTATCTCCCTCACAACGTGACCTGCGACTTCCTCAGGCTCTCGAGCTACCAAGGCGGGACCCAGAGCACAGGCACGGTCAGGTTCGACTTCGACTTGACTCAGCCGATCAAGGGCAAGGACGTCCTGATCGTGGAGGATATTGTCGACACTGGACTCAGCATGCACTTCCTCCTCAAGGCCCTCTCGGCCCGGGAGCCGCGCTCGCTCAAGATCTGCACGCTCCTCGACAAGCCGGCCCGCCGCAAGCGCGAGGTCCCGATCTCCTACACCGGCTTCCAAATCGAGAACCGGTTCGTGATCGGCTACGGCCTCGACCTCGAGGGGCGCTACCGGAACCTGCCCTACATAGCGGCGCTCACCGCGGACAAGCAGGCTGCCCTCGACGGCAACTCCGAAGACGCCCTGCACGCCCCCGCTTAAGGGGGTAGGGGCGGGGCTTACCCCCGCCCGAGCGTCA
>JAESQQ010000282.1 GCA_016765095.1 Planctomycetota bacterium
AGGGCGTAGCCGCCACCAAGGAGGGCCGCGCTCAGGGCCGCGCAGCCCGCGACTCCGAGCGTCGCCAGGAGGGGTCGAGCTAGATCGGCGTTGGTCGAGTTCAGGCCGAGGACGAACACCCCGGCCAAGACGAGGATCAACGCCAGGGCCAAGCCGCGCTGGGCGTGGGTCCGGTGGAGCACGGGCGCAGGATACTCCGTCTCAGGCGTTCGGAGCTGCGACCGCCTGGTCTCCGCCCAGGCCAGGCCGGGTATCGTTCGACCGAGTTCTCCTCTCGCTGAGGACCTGGAGGCAGTTCGTGCTGGCCATCACAAGTCGCGGTACACCCCATTGCTTTCGTAGGGGAGGGGTTTACCCCCTCCCGCGGGCGGGGTTTACCCCGCCCCTACATTCACCCGTAGCGGTACTTCTGGCGGGCTGCACTAGCAATGCACCGCGAGTTCCGACTCCAAGACGGGAAGTCAGACAAGTTCTGGTCGATCACCGTCACTGGCTCCAGCCACACGGTTCATTTCGGTCGCGCGGGGACAAATGGACAGCGCAGGTCCAAGGACCACGACTCCGAGGCCGCGGCGGCCGTCGCCGCCGCGAGGCTGATCGCGAGCAAGGTCAAGAAGGGCTACGCGGAGGTCGAGGGCGCTGAGGTCAAGGAAGCCAAAGGCCCGAGCGTCACCGCCCCAGCGCTCGCCGAATCCGCCCAGCCAAAGGACGAGCCTCCGCCGGCCCCCGCCAAGATAGGCGAGAGCGATCCCCTGGCTGCGATCGCTGACTTTCCGCCCGAGGTCTGGAGACTCTCGGGGCGGCGCGGACTCGCGCCGGTCCCGCGAGGCAAGCCCAAGCCCTTCAAGCGGGAGCGCGCCCTCAAGACGCTCCGCAAGCTCCAGAAGAACTATGCCGAAGACCTCCACCACGTCCCAAAACTCTGGGGCAAGGCGATTCCGACGGCGTTGTCGCGCGAAGAGGCGGAGTTCTGGTGGCAGGCCCTTCGCCGTCTCAAGCGGGGCGAGGGCCCCAACTCGGTCGCGGAGAGCCTAGAGCGCCTCACGAGCGACGCGGTCAGTCCTCAGGATCTCGAGGAGTCCCTCGTGGCGACCCCCAGCGCACACGAGCTGAGCTGGCTCGGGACAGTCGCCGGCCCTGACGGCACCCTCCGCGTCCTCCCTGCCCTCATAGAACCCCAAGGCCTGATCGACCTCCTGGTCCGCCGCTTCAAAGAGGCGGGGATCTGGATTAAGGCTGGCGCTGAATTGTGGGAGACGCTTCGCTTCGTGGAGGCTTTCGGGCGGCGGGTTCTGCCCTACCTCCCCCTCGACGTCGTAGACGCGCTCCGCGCCCGCCTGAGCGCCGACCTCGATCCAAAGCGCTATTGGCCGACGGGGAACCTCTCTGCGGGCAGTGGAGTGGCCTGGTATCTGGCGGGGTTGATCGGCTGCGGCGATCCCCAACTCGCCGTTGTTGAAGACTGGCATGCGGGGCGCTACCCGGGGGACGACCGGCGAGGTCCCCTCTGGATCCTGCTCGGCCTCTCCGACCCGACCCGGGCCGTCGCCGAGGCGACTCGCTTCAGCCTCCGGCCTAGTTCTCCCTTCGAGTTGGAGGCGTGGATGGCTGTGACCGGAGAAGACGGGCTCGAGATCGCGAGTGAAGCCGTCCTCGACCAGCCGAGCTACATGGGCACCGACCTCGCCAAGGTGTTCGCTCGCTATCGCACCCCCGCAGCGGTCGACGCAATGCTCCGGATCCGAGCTAAGAGGCCGACGGCCAAGCTGGCTGGCAAGTGGTTCAAGGATCACCCAGACCTCGCGGCGCGCGGATTCCTGCGGCTGGTCGTCGAGGAGGGAGACGGCGCCGAGGAGGCCGTCGATCGGCTCCTGACGATCAAGTGCGAGCAGGCCGACGTGTTCGAGGCGGCGGTCGCAGCCGAGTCCCCGAGCGCTGAAGTGTTGGCCGCGCTGAGCGGCGGCGACCTCGGGGATCGGCTCCCCCTGACAGCGCTCTCCCCTCGACTCCAAGAACGCTTCGCTGCCGTCGCAGCCCTGCCCGCGGCGCCCGCCAAGCAGGTCGCGGACTGGCTCTCGCTTCGACGCCTGTCCCCAGTCTCGGTTGGGGGCGTGCCTCTCGACCTAGCCGCTTTGGCTTTGATCGTGCGAGCGATTCAAGCCGCTCCGCTCGAGGTCCGCCCAGACGGCCCGGGGCCCGACCTCCTCGCCGCGTTGGCGGAAGAGGCAGACGAGGAGAGTCGCGAGCAGTTTGGGTGGGAGCTGTTTCAGGGCTGGCTGAGGAACGGAACGCAGCCTGACCATAAGTGGTGCGTGTCCGGCCTCGGTTACCTCGGAGGGGACCGGATCGTGCGCGAGCTGACCCCCTTGATTCGCAACTGGCCCGGCGAGAGCCAACACCAGCGGGCCGTGCTCGGGCTCGACGTGTTGCGCCAGATCGGGAGCGACGCGGCCCTCGGCGCGATCGCAGGGATCGCCGGCAAGCTCAAGTACCGCGGCCTCAAGGCTCGCGCCGCCGAGTGCATGGACTTGATCGCCGCCGGCCGAGGCATGAACCGCGAAGAGCTCGCGGATCGGCTCGTCCCCGAGTGCGGCCTCGACGCTGGCGGCCAGCGCGTGTTCGACTACGGGACTCGCCGGTTCGAGTTCGTGCTCGGCCCGGAGCTCAAGCCCATGGTCCGCAACGAAGCGGACAAGCTGCTCAAGTCGCCGCCCAAGCCGGGCAAGAAGGACGACCCAGAGCTCGCGCCTGCGGCGTACGCCGACTGGAAGGTGTTTCGGAAGCAAGTCGCTGACGCGCTCAAGCTCCAAGTCCTGCGGCTCGAGTTGGCCATGGTTTGGGGCCGCCGCTGGTCCCGGGAGGAGTTTAAGAAGCTCTTTGTCGAGCACCCGCTCCTCGCCCCGCTGGTCCGCTCCCTCCTCTGGGCTGCCTTCCCGCCTCAAGGCGCGCCGCTCCTGACCTTCCGAGTCGATTCCGAAGGCGCCTTCCTCAACGTCGAGGGTGCGCCCGTCGAAGTCGGCGAGAGCCGCGTGGGTCTCGTGCACCCGCTCCATTTGACGCCCGCAGAGCGCACCCGGTGGGACGCGCTCTGGGACGGGTTCGAGGTCCTCGCTCCCTTCTCCCAGCTCGACCGAGAGGTCTACACCCTCGAGGGCGAGGCGCTCAGGGCCAACGTCCTCGATACAGGCCTGGTCGTGATGACGCCCCAGACCTTGAGGAGCGCCATGCTCGGCGCCGGCTGGCAGCGCGGCGAGGCTCAGGACGCGGGCCTGGTCAACGAACACGTCAAGCACTTCGAAGCAGCCAACGTGACCGCGATCCTCCAACATGAGGGGATCTCGGTCGCTGGCTACGACGGCTGGGACCGAGCGGAAGTCGAGCGCTGCTTGTTCCTCCGGGGCGTGGTCGGACTTTGGGACTGCACCTGGGTCACCCCCGAGGCGGGCCTGGCGCTCGGTGAAGTAGATCCAGTCGTCCTGAGCGAAGTCCTGCGCGACCTCAGTCGCCTCGCCCCCGCCGAGGCGTAGCGCGGCGTGCGCGACGACACCCTCCGAGAGCTGGAGCGAGAGTGGCGAGCGACTCGCGACTTAGAGCTCGAGCAGACCTACCTCCAGGCGCTCGTCCGCAACGGACTCCCCAAAGAGCGCCTCCTCTTGGCCGCCTACCTCGGCTGCGAGGTTGCGCTGGGTCTGCTCGGCGACCAAGGCTTCGCCGAGGAGAAAGTCCTCACACCTTGGGTGGCCGGTCTCGGCCTGGGCCGCCTCGCCCGCAAGAAGGCCTTCTCCCGCGAGTCGTCGATTCGCGCCGCGCTCGGAGCGCTCGCGTTCCTGGCCACCTCTGGGAAGCGAGACCCCGACGCGGAGTCCGCCGCTGCGCTCGTGGCCGCCTGGCTGGAAGACCCGAGCGAGGAGGCCCGCCTGGCCGTCCGCGGCCTGCGCAAGGTAGGCGCCCTCTCCGGCGAGTTGGCGGGCGTCGTCCTCGTTCGCTCGGTCGAGGACGCGGCTCGGGCTGCCGCGCGCGTCGCGACCCAAGTCGCCCGCGAGTTGAGGGGGGTTCACCCAAGCAATCAGCTCGCGGTCCGGGGGGCGATCTATCGCACGCTCCTGCCCTGGGCCCTCTCCAGCGAGGCCCTGACGCCGACCTGAGCGATCCCCGGCTCAACAGAATCCTGACGCTCCTTGCGCGCGGATCGAGCGCGGCCGGGGCCTGGAGACCACGCCGGGGCAATGCTTTCGTAGGGGAGGGTTTTACAGCTCCTGAGGTAGCGGCGGTTAAGTGCGCCGGAGGCTCCAGAGAGGCCGAGCGGCGAGGTCTGGGGGCTGGGCGGGGGTAAACCCCGCCCCTACCAAGGCGTGTTGTGAGCCGTCCAATAGGGTGCATCGCGGAGGGCCCTCTTGCGA
>JAESQQ010000283.1 GCA_016765095.1 Planctomycetota bacterium
CCCCGCACCCTACGAATCGCAGGACGGCCCCTCCGCAAGACCCCCTCCTAGACCGCTCACAACGCGCTTTGGTAGGGGCGGGGTCCGCCCGGTTCCCAGGCCTTGCCAATCGGCTTCCCCGACGCCCGGTCCTGACATCGCCTCCAAGGGATTTTCTCACTGCAGATTGCGATCCGGGCACCAGGCTGCTCTCATTCTGGCCCCATGGATGATTCGATGATCTCGCGCTTTCCCCCGCACCCGACACCCTCGCCTGAGGATCACGCAGCTCGCCACACAGCGGCGAGCTAGCAATGAGCCGCCGTAGCCTCGGGACCCTGGCCTGCGCGCTGGTCTTCGGGCTGGTCGGTTGCACGAGCGGCGACCCTCCTGACGAGGCCCCGATCGATCTCCCAGCCGAGGTCGTCCTCGCAAAAGCGGCGGTCGAAGCCGCTGAGGAGGCCGGGGTCAAAGAACGGTTCCCCAACGCGTTCCGAGAGCTGCGCAGAAACATGCACGCCATGCGTGGCGCCCTCGAGCTCGAAGGCGAGGGCGAGGCGATCCGCCGCGCCGCGCTTGTCCTCAAGGAGGCCAAGGCCCTTGAGAAACGGTGCGCCGGGCCGACGGGCCCAGCTCCGATCGCAGTCCTCGCGAAGCCCGAGCTACCTCGTCGAGACGAAGGCCACTCCGTAGCCGGTCTGGGCGCCAATCCACTTCGTACAAACCTCGGGGAAGCGCGAGTCGGTGAAGGAAACGAGATCCTCCCCCTCCCACACCCCCTCGTGCTCCTTGAGGCTCGCGACGACCTCGTCCAGACCCTTGGGCAGAGGCTTCTCCCCCGGGGAGGAGCCCCAGGCGCTCCCATACGCAAAGTAGCCGACGTGAACGTCCACGAGCCTGCGTGAGTCGGGGCAATCCGGCAGATCGGAGTCCGTCTCCTCGTAGGTCTCCACACGCTCGATTTCCGATCCGATCGAGACCTGGGCGAGCTTCGATCCCGCTGCGTTCTGAACGTGGATCGTGTGGAGCGTTTGGAACTTGAACCGCTCGTAATCACCCATGGAAACAGCCCTCTGCTGGCGTGGTTGCAATCGACTCGGTGGGGGGCGGCGAGCCGGCTCCGGGCTGATTGGGATCGAGCTCGGACTGGCGCGGGCGACGTCTGGGCTCAGCGACAACGCCGGTCTCTCGCGCTCGCCGACGCTCGACTCGCCCCGCGCGTTGAGGCTGGAGTCTAGCTCCTGACCGAGGCCGGAGCAAGCCAAGCTGATCCCCAGGGTGGCCAGGCCAGCCAGAGCAGCCAGAGCAGCCAGGGTCACAATTCGTCGCACGGATCGCATGAGTTCTTCCCTTCTCTTGCCTAGCTCCACAACGCGCGAGCCGAAGTGGGGGGTGGCTACAAGAGAGATCGCGCTAACTTCTGTGAGGAGGCCCGGTCTCACCCGAAAACGCCGCTGCGTCAAACTGTCTCTGACCGCAGTGAACGACGCAGCTGTGAACGACACTGAGGGCATGAAGCGGTTTCACCTGTTCGAATTCGAGGACCAGCCCTGGTTCCCAGACTGGATCCGGGTCTTGATGACCCGCTACCTCGTGGGGCTCCACCGCGCGTTCGGGACGGCAGACGAGGTCGCGGACCTGATCGCCCGGGGCCTCCAGAACACCAGCGCCAAGCAGGTCAACGACCTCTGCTCAGGTCACGGGGGCCCCTATCGCGACGTGCTTCGGGCACTGCGGGAGCGACACGGCCAGGCCGACGTTCGGATCACTCTCAGTGACCTGTTCCCCAATCCAGGAGTGGTCGCCTCCTTCAACGACGACGGAGACGAGGGGATCCGATACCGCGCGGAGCCCGTCGACGCCCGCTCCCCTTCGGACCTCGGCGACGGTCTGCGATCGATGGTGTGCAGCCTGCATCACATGCCCCCCGACGTGGTTCGGGCGATCCTGTCGGACGCAGCCGCGGCCCGGCAGCCCTTTCTCGCCTTTGAGGTCAGCGACAACAGCAGCCCCCGCCTCTTGTGGTGGTTCGGGGTCCCGATCAGCGCCCTGCTGACCCTCTGCCTGACGCCGCTGATTCGCCCGCTGAGCCTGCGCCAGGTCGTGTTCACCTACCTGATCCCGATCCTCCCCTTCGTGATCGGGTGGGACGGCGGGGTCAGCAACGCGCGCACCTATGGCCTCGCGGACCTAGACGAGCTCCTCGCGGAGGTTCCCTCCGAGGACTACCGCTGGGAGACCGGGACGCTGGGGCGCGGCCCCATCAAACGGCTCTACCTGCTGGGCTTGCCGGGGTCGGGCTAGACCCAAGACCACGACGAATCAGGTACCGGAGTCCTATCGCTTGAGCTCCCTCGTGAAGCGTCGCCCCGGCCAGGGCCTTACGCAGGTGAACGCCTTGCCGTCCTTGGCGAGGTCGACGGTCCAGACCGTCTCCGCTATTCCCTTTCCCCAGCGTGGGTTGCCCTTCACGCGCTCAAAGAGACGCAGCTCGTAGCGAGCGCCAGTTCGCGACTTCAGCTCAGCCCTTCCCTGCTCCGTTATGCGGGGATCCCCATCGAGTCGGTAGCGCTCCGGGAAGAAGGTATAGGTCAGGTTGATCTCAGGCGCACCCGGTGGATCTGCCTTAGAGAAGCGCCACTTGCCGAGCAGGCCCTTGGGGACTAGCTGCCGCTCCAGGATGAGCTTTGGCAAGTGCGGGCGCGCGCGCTTCCAGTAGTCCGCCCAGGACGTCGCCTTCCCCGTCTCGGCTCGTTTCCTGAGTCCGTTGAGGATCAGGACCACGCGGGTCGGCCAATCGAGCCGGCCCAGGTAGCGCTCGGCCTCGATCGCGACCGGGTTCCCGCCACCGACGGGAGGCAGTCGGAGGGCATTAGCGGCGTACTTCCCGACGGTCGTTTGGCTGGTCCAGTCGCCGCCGAAGATCCTGACCTTGGCCGGATCCTGGGCGAGTCGCTTCAGCGTTTCTGCTCCGGCGGGAGCCCGAAGCCGAACGATCAGAGCGCCCGCATACAGGCGAGTCTCGGGGGTCCTCGACGCCGCGAGCTCCTGGATCGCCAGCATGGCAAAGCCCCCCAGGTCTTTGAGCCGGTTCAGCGCCAGCTCGGTCTTCGAGGGTTTACTCGCGCCTGGGGCGGTGAGCCCGCGCCCTCCCGTCCAGAAGCTGCTCGCGCCCTCGAGCTGGCTCGCCGCCTTCTGCCCCTCCTCCAAAAACGGCTTGGCGAGTTTGAGCAGGGCGGGATACTTCTCGTTAACGGTCCCCAGCGCTGACTCGTGTTCGAGGAGCATGGCGCTCAACGCGATGCGAACGCGATCGGGAGCCTGGTCCGCGAGCGCCTCGAGTTGGGGCAACGCCTTCTCCCCCTGGTGCGCGGCTTCGAGGGCGGCGAGCCGCCACGTGACCGGGTCCTTGGACCTCAGGTCCTGAGCCGAAGCCTGACTCGCCAGGAGCGTGAGAGCCGCGAGCAGCAGCGTAGCGAAACGGCCCATGAGTAACCCCGCGAGCACTCTAGTCCGCGCGGCGACGTTTTGCGAGGAGAGCAAGCGGCCAGCACCCCCAGGCCAGTTTGTTGCCGAGGTAGAACGCCTAGCCTGCCACGGGGAATCGTTGCTGAGGCTTAGCGCCAGCGCCCACGAGATCGAGGTCGCTCCAATCGCCTTGGTCCAGGACTTCGAGGACTGAGTTCCGCGGGGCCCGCAGCGGCCGCTTGCCGTCCCCCCACGGACGGTGTCCTGCACAGGACGTCCCATTTTGGGCGCGAGATCGCTTCGGGGGTGGCTTCGTTCGCCGACGCTCAAGAGGCCCCTTCGCGCCACCTAAAGAGTTCGGGTTGGCACGTGGCTTGTTCTAGGTCGACTGGAAGACAGTTAACACCTGGCGTCCCCGACTACGAGATCGCCGACGGCATCGTCAACATCAAGCACACGCTCGGCGTCAACCAAGGCGGCAAGTTCTGCGGCCCGCCCTTCAACTCGTTCGTCAGCAAGTTCAAGGACGCGCTCGAAAACGGCCTGTCCTAAGGCAAAGACCGGCGACGCCACGGCTCACCCCCGTGGCGTCCCCGCGATCCTGCCTGCCTTGGAGAGGCGCTCGAGCTGAGCCGACGGGTAGGCTGGCCGCCATGCCGGCTCGGCCTGATTCGTCCCTAGACGCTCCCCTGGAGGAGCCCCGATCCACCTGCGCGGCGTGCCGTCGGCCAGGGGATCTCTGCTACTGCGTACACCTGAGCCCGACCCAGACCCAGACCCGCGTGGTCGTGCTCCAGCACCTGCGGGAGGCGCGAGTTCCCCTCGGCACGTTGCGCATGCTGGAGCTCTCCCTCCCCGAGGCCGTGATTCGGCGGGGGATCGTGTTCGAGGGCGATCCGGTGGTCGAAGCCCTCTACGAGGAGCAGCCGACTCCCTACGTCCTCTACCCCGGCCCGAAAGCGCGCGACCTCTCGGAGGTCGCCGACGGTCCGCCCTTGACGTTGATCGCGATCGACGGGACCTGGGCCCAGGCGAAGGCGGTCCTCCGGCGTAACCCGCGCCTCGCCGCCCTCCCACGCGTCGCCTTCACGCCGGGCGCGCCGAGCATTTACCGGATCCGACGCCAACCAGCGGAGCACTGCGTCTCGACCGTGGAGGCTCTGGCCCGAGCGCTCGACGTCCTCGAAGGCCCGCCAGGGCCTTCGAGCGCGCCCTGCTCGCGCCGCTCAAGGCGCTCGTCGCAGACCAACTCCGCCTGAGACAAGAGCGCTCGGTCTACCGCACCCGCCGCCCTCGACCGCCCAGGCAGCAGGCGCCCAAGCCCGACTCGGCCGCGCAGCTCCAGGCGAACTGGGAGCACCTGATCTGCGCCCAGGGTGAGGCCAACGCCTGGCCCGCAGATCACCCCGACGGCCGCGCCCCCGAGCTGATCCAGTGGCGAGCAGTGCGATTAGCGAGCGGCGAGGAGTTCTCGGCCACGATCCGACCCCGCCAGCCGCTGGGCCCAGCCACGGCGGCGAACGCCGAGCTTCCTGCGGAGGTCCTGCTCGGAGGAGAGGAGTGGGAGGCCTTCGTCACCCGCTGGGAGGCCTTCGTTCGGCCCGACGACGTCCTGACGACCTGGGGCCACTTCCACAGCGGCCTGGGCGTGGGCCTGACGCTGCCCGAGTCCCGAATCGACCTTCGGATCGCGGCGGCGCGCGTCCTCCGCAAGCGCTCCGGAACCGTGGAGCAGTGCGCGGAGCGACTCGGGCTCAGCGTCAGCCCAACCGAGGCGGGGCGCTGCGCGCGACGGATCGCGCTCCTCGACGCCATGGCCCGTGGGCTACGAGAGACAGCTCCGCCCGTGGCCCGCGGTTCGAACTAAGCGAGGGACCGCTCGGGGAGAAAGTGGGCAACGAACTCCTCGTCGCGAGTGTGGGCGCGATCTAGTGGCTGGACCCGGAGATACCGGTACAGGTGAATGTAGGGGCGGGATGACAGCGCCTGACGTAACAATGGACAATGGACAAGTGCGTGAGAGGCGTCGGGAAGGCTCCTGAGAGGTCTGGTCGGCGCGGCCTCGGGGCGGGCGGGGGTAAACCCCGCCCCTACCCAAGCGTGTC
>JAESQQ010000284.1 GCA_016765095.1 Planctomycetota bacterium
CGCCTGTCGGGCGAGTTCGGGAGGAGCCGTCGCGAGCCCCCAGAGTTCGTCAAGTCCTCGCAAGGCTGCGGCCGCGTCGCTCGATCCCCCGCCCAGTCCGCCGCCCTGGGGGATTCGCTTGCGGAGGAGGATTCGCGCGCCGAGCTCTTGGCCCCGAGCTCCCAGGCCAGCGCGAAGTCCCTCCCCGGCTCGAATCACGAGGTTCTCGGGTCCCGCCGAGAGCCCGGGATCCCCCTCGATCGTGAGCTCGATCCCCGGCCTCGAGCTGAGCTCGAACTCGAGTTCGTCGGCGAGGTCGAGCTCGGCGAAGACCGTGTCGAGTTCGTGGAACCCGTCTTCGCGACGGCGGAGGACTTCGAGGAACAAGTTTGTCTTGGCCGGGGCGCGGAGGCGGAGCGTCACGCGCGCTGCTCCCCGCTCGGCTCGGGCAGCGCTTGGCCAAGGACACAGTTGTCAATCAAGCGAGTCGGCCCCGCGCTCGCCGCGATCGCCAAGATCGTGGCAGACGTCGCGGCCTTAGCGGCGCTCAAGTCCGACGGCTCGACCGCGCTCGCATAGCCCACCTCGAGCTTGGCGCGCTCGAGCTCGCGGCGGACGAGCGCTTCGAGCGCGCGGGGGTCGAGCTCCCCGCCCAAGAAGGCGGCTTGAGCGACCCGCAGGCCCCGAGAGAGGCTCAGCGCCGCGAGCCGCTGGTCAGGATCGAGGTAGGCGTTGCGGCTCGAGAGCGCTAGCCCGTCTGGCTCGCGCACGATCGGGCAACCATGGATCTCCGTCGGGAGGTGGAGGTCGGCCGCCATTCGTTGAATCAGAACGAGCTGTTGGCGGTCCTTCTGGCCAAAAAACGCGTCCGTCGGGGACACAATCTGGAGGAGCTTGAGCACGATCGTCGTCACGCCTCGAAAATGCCCCGGGCGGTCTTCGCCGCAGAGCGCCTCGCTGAGGCTCCCCTCGACGCTGACCCAAGTTGCGTAGCCCGGCGGGTAGATCTCTGTGGGTGTCGTCGTGAAGACCGCGTCGCAGCCTGCAGCGAGGAGCTTCTCGGAGTCTGCGGGCAAGGTCCGTGGGTAGCGCTCGAGGTCTTCGCCGGGGCCGAACTGGGCCGGGTTGACGAAGATGCTCGCCACGACCCGCGCGCAGCGGTCGCGGGCGGCCTTCACGAGCGAGAGGTGCCCTTCGTGGAGCGCTCCCATGGTCGGCACGAAGCCGAGCGAGCCCTCCTCGCGCCAGGCTCTGGCTTGCGCCTGCGCGCCAGATATCGAGTCCAGGTGGATCATTGGGTCAGGATATCCAGACCCACGCCTGCGGGCGCGAATCAGACCTAGACATTCCCCTGACGTTTCGCCCGAGCTCGATCCCTAGGATCGGCCCCGGGAAGAGGTGGAATCGTGAACAAGCTCCGGACATTTGGACTCTGCGTCCTGCTCTTGTTGACTCCCGCCCTGCTCTGGGCCCAGGACGTGATCTTCAAGACCGACGGGGGACGCCTCCGCGGCAAGATCGTGGGCGAGACGACCCGCGAGGTGAAGATCAAGACGCTGGGTGGCGTGTTTCGGATCCCTCGCGACGAGATCGATCGAATCGAGCGCGACGGGGACGTGTTCAAGACCTTCGCCCGCCGGCGCAAGGCGCTTCGTTCGAGTGACTCCAAGGGCTGGTATGCCCTTGGAGTGTGGGCTCAAGACCAAGGGCTGACGCCCCAGGCCGTCGACTGCTTCCACCAGGCCGTAGCCGCCGAGAACGATCACCCCGAGGCGCGCTGGGAGTTGGGCTATCGCCGCCTGGACGGTCGCTGGGTGACCGAGGCCGCCTACTTTAAGGAGCGCGGCTACCGGCAGTGGGAGGACCGTTGGGTCTCCGCGGAGGACTACGCGCGCTGGGAGCAGGGCCTCGTCAAGCTCGACAACGGGAGCTGGGTCTCCCAAGCCGAAGCCGACGCACGCGAGGAGAGCGCCCGCCGGAAGCCGGCCCCCCGCCGAGGCTTGAAGCGGGCTCCCCGCCGCAGCCCCAAAGGCAAGGCGCCTGCCAAGGCCCGCAGAAAAAGGTCTCCTTGGGTTGGGCGCAACCGGCCGCTCGGCGCGCAGGTCGGACTCCCCCGGCTCACCAAAGAGGAGCGCAAAGCGCAGCTCGAGCAAGGCAAGCAGCGGGGCGCCTGGAAAGTCGCGGTCGCCTCGGACTACTACGATTTCTTCTCCAACGGCAAGGTCCAAGACGTCAACAAGCTCGCCAAGACGCTCGACTTGATGTGCGAGGAGTTCAAGCGGATCTTCAAGTTCAAGGCCGAGATCACGCGACCCTTCCCGATCCACCTCTATGGGAGCAAGCAGGAGTTCATGAGCCGAACCGGCAAGGGCCAGGGCGTGGGCGGGTTCTACGACGGGCGCAAGATCGTGGCCTTCCACGGAGCGACCGGCAGCCTCTCGACTCAGTCGACTTTGTTCCATGAAGGAACCCACCAGTTCCAAGGCCTCGTGCTCGGCCGAAACATGTGGCGGGCCAAGATCTGGCTGATCGAGGGACTCGCGGTGTTCTTCGAGGCTTGCCAACCCGCCGGCAAGCGAATGAAGACCAACATCATTCCCAAGGGACGCCTGGCCCACGTTCGCCGCGCGATTCGCGCGGGAAACTTCGTCCGCCTCCACGACTTGATTCGAATGGAGCAGCGCCAGTTCGGCGCGCTGCATTACGCACACGCCTGGAGCCTGATTCACTTCCTCGTGCACGGCGCCAAGGGCGGCAAGAAGCGCTTCCTCGAATACTGGGAGCGGACCAAGCAGGGGGGCCACGATCCGGTCAAGTCGTTTGAGGAGCTGTTCAACAAGCCGATAGACGAGATCGAGGCGGCCTGGAAGAGCTACGTGCTCAAGCTCAAGGGCTGAGCGGGCCCAGCCACGCCGAGCCAAAAGAGGCAGCAGCGCCGCACGCGCGACGCCGCCACCTCTACCTGCGGAGGCACCTCTAACGCCCACCTCGGGACATAGATTCCCGACCCGACGGATCCGATCCCGCTGGCTCGCCAACGACTTGGCGTGAGAAGGGCTTGGACCTGAATTGACCGACCGGTTAGATTCCGCGCATGAGCGAGCAACGAGTCGGAGTCGGGGCGTTGGTCGAGGCTGTCGCGAGCCTCGCGGCGCCCTCCAAGGTCAAGCTGAGAAGGAAATCCCTCACGGAGCGGGCCGGGCCCAAGGGGCCTAAGGTTGACGTCTATCTGCCGGACGAGGCGCCCAGCGGCGGGGTCCTGCTCGTGCACGGCGGCGCCTTCGTGATCGGGTCGCGAGACATGAAGCCGGCCCGGTTCGTGGCCGGCGCCTTGGCCGAAGCTGGATTCGCGGTCGCCTCCTGCGACTACCGGACTCTGCCTCGGGGGCGGCTCGCGAGCGCTCGGGCCGACGTCGAGCGCTCCTTGGCCTGGTGGTGTGATCAAGAGGAGCGCTTTGGTGTCACGCGACAGAGCTTGATGGGCATGAGCGCGGGGGGTGCGCTCGCGCTCCTCGCGAGCGCCGCGCCTCCTCGTCCCCTCGATCGGGTCGTGGCCGCGTTTGCGCTCTACGATCTAGGCGCGCTGCGGGGAAGGTTCCCAGCCCTCCTCGGGCGCCTCCTCGTGGGCGGAGATCGAGCCGCCTGGAGCGCCGCCTCTCCGCTCGAGAGCCCCCTCGGGGAGGCTCCGCTCACCATCCTCCACGGTGGACGGGATCGGCTGACGCCTCTCCCCCAAGCCGAAGCCTACGCAGCGCGTCGGCGCGCGGCGGGGCTCGAAACCGAGCTCGTGGCTTACGCGAACGCTCCCCATGGGTTCTTCAACGACGCCACGTCCGCGATCGCGGCCGACGCGCTCAGGGACTTGATCGCGGCGCTCGAGCCGAGGTCCGTTCAGGAGCCGGCCTCTCCCCAGAGCCTGGTCGCGACAAAGGGATAACGCCCGACCGAGCACGAGGGCTCGCGCTAGGAGGCGTCAGAGGTGAAACTGATCCTCGATCGCGGCTAGACCCGCGACCAGAGCCCCTACGGGGCGCAAGAGGAAGAGGAAATGAGCGAGCCCCAAGACGGAGAAGAGGATCCTCGCCTCGCGAACACCTTCATGGAGGACGGCGCTGGCGGCGGAGACGGAGAAGAGGATCCCCGCCTCGCGAACACCTTCATGGAGGACGGCGCGGGCGGTGGAGACGGCGAAGAAGACCCTCGCCTCGCGAACACCTTCATGGACGACGGGTCAGGGGGCGGAGACCCTGGCGCCGGAGGCGTTCAGGACGTCAAGGCGACCCGAGTCGACCAGATCGCGGCTCGAGGCACGGGCCATCTCCAGCAACTCAATCGCGCTTCCCTTGAGGAGACCCTCGACGGAGACCCGTCCCCCGACATGACCTTCATGGACGACAGGAGCGGCGCCAGCGACGACTACGACCAGGGAGGCCCCTCGCCCGAGATGACCTTCATGGACACGGGCGACGGCGGCGGCGGCGGGATGGACGACAGCTCACCCGAGATGACCTTCATGGACACGGGTGACGGCGGCGGCGGCGGCGGCGGGATGGACGATAGCTCGCCCGAGATGACCTTCATGGACACCGGACCCGAGGCAGGAGGCACGGATACCGTGATGCAAGACGGTCTGGGTGGCGCGGAGGGCGCCCAGCTCGCCACGATGCTCGAGCCCAGCCCGGGTGGTGGACTAGACGATGCGGAGTCGGACCAGACCTTCGTCTCGCTAGATAGCCAGGAAGGAATGGTCTCGAGTCCCTCCTTGTCTGGATCGCGCTCGGGGACTCAGCTCCGGACCCAGCGCTTTGAGGGCAAGGTCGCCATGACTGTCGAGGAGGACGGTCTCTTCGCCGGCAAATACAAGCTCTTGGGCGAGCTCGCCCGGGGAGGGATGGGCGTCGTCTACAAGGCGCTCCACGTCGACCTCAACCAGACCGTAGCCCTCAAGTTGATGCTCGCGGGGGCGGGCGCCAGCGACGATCACCGGCGCCGGTTCTTGTTTGAAGCTGAGGCCTCGGCCCGCCTCAAGCACCCCAACATCGTGCCTGTGTTCGACGTCGGCACGGTCGGAGACAACCTCTATTTCACGATGGCCTTCGTGAAGGGCGCCGAGCTCAAGGAGCGGAAGGCTGACCTCGATCGCGAGAAGCTCCTCGAGGTCATGATCAAGGTCACCGACGCGATCTCCTTCGCCCACCAGCGAGGGATCATTCACCGCGACCTCAAGCCCGCCAACATTATGATGAGCTTGGAGGACGAGCCGCTCGTGATGGACTTCGGGCTCGCCAAGCAGCTCGACGATAAGGAAGAGGAGGAGGAATACCTCGAAGAGAGCGAGCTCGCCAAGACGACCGAGGGTTCCATCATGGGCACCCCCTACTACATGTCCCCCGAGCAGGCTCAGGGCATGACGCACGAGATCGACACTCGGACCGACACCTACGCGCTGGGCGTGATTCTTTATCAGCTTTGGACCCTCAAGCTCCCCTTCACGGCGCGCCGCGCGTCCGAGATTCTCCAGAGGATCGTCAACGACGAGCCCGAGCGCCCGCGCGTGGCCGATCCGACGGTCCCTCCAGACATGGAGGCGATCATCCTCAAGGCTATGGACAAGCTCCCCGACAATCGCTACCCCTCGGCGCTGGCGCTCAAAGAGGACCTGATCCGCTTTGGGAAGGGAGAGCCTGTCAGCGCCCAACGGGCCACGGTCGGCTATCGCCTCGGCAAGTGGGCCCAGCGGAATCGTGAGCAGGTGATCGCGGCCGTCGCCGTCCTGATCGTCCTGGTCGGGAGCCTTGGCGCCCTCGGCTACCAGGCCCACGCTGAGAGCAGTCGCCTGGAGGAACAGATCGCGAGCGATATCGCGGGCGCGAGCACGGCCTTCTCTGACCTCAAGGCGCCGGTGGCCGCGCTCCACAGCGACGTCGCGACCCTCCTCGCGTCGTCCACCGGTGACTTGCCGAGTCGTGCAAGGCAGATCAAGGGGCTGGGCGAACGCCGGACGAAGCTCAAGGAGGGGCTGCGCCTCGCTGGGCTCCCCTTGGGTCCCTACCTCGGCAAAAACCTGACCGCCGAGAAGGCTCATGCGATCGGGGACGAACTCCAACGCGAGCTCGGGACCCAGCGCGAGCACTTGGCTCGACTGGACCGCGTGCACGCGGCCTTGGCCTTGGGCGATCAACGCTTGGCCGATCTGAACGCGGGCCTGCCCGCCGCCTTGGCGGCGCTCGGGAGCGCCACCAGGGTCGAGCCCGCCTCCTATTCGAGCCTGAGCGGGGGGACGGACGCTGGACGCTACCTGCTCGCGAAGGCCAAGGCCAAGTCCGGCAAGCTCACGCTCGGCGCGGCGCTCGACGCGCAGCGCAGCGAACTCGAGGCGCTCCGCAAGCAGCTTCAAGTCAAGGTCTACGCCGGGTTCTCCGAGGCGCCAGCCGCGAGCCCCGAGGCGCTCCACGCCCGGGAGCTCCTCAAGCAAGCAGACTCGATCGTCGCGAAACTCGACGCAGAGCGCGGTCGCTTCAGCGAGCAACGCCTCGCGAAGGAGTTGTTCCAAGCTGGCCAGGCGCTCCAGAAGCTCCTGATCGTCAAAGCGGCACCCCCCAAGAAGAAGAGACGTCGGCGCTCGAAGACGTGCTCTCAGTGCATCCTGATGCTGATGGGCTCGGCGCCCAAGTTCACGGACGCCAAGGCGGCGGCAGCCCACATTGAGCAGGAGCACGCGCTCCTCTTTCCGCTTCCACCGCGCTCGGAGCGACCCACCTACGTCGCCGGCGCGATCGTCTCCCGAGATCTGATCCGAAGAGCGCTTCAGCTAGCGCCCAGCAAGGAGTTCGAGGAAGGGCTCCCCGGGGCGAACGCCTCCTATCTGCTCACGCTGCTCTACATGCAGGCCTACAAGGTGTTCGACGTCGCGATCCGAGAGCCGGGCGCGCTGACCGAGAAGGCTCGCGTGAGGCTCACGGCAGGCAAAAAGCGCCAGCTCAAGCAGCGGGACTACCTTCGCCGGAGGCTGTTTGGAACCGACGGCCTGCACGTGAACCTCGTCACTGGCAAGGTCAAGATTCGTAAGGGCACCGGGAGCGCGCTCTTTGGCTACATGAAGGCGATCGGAACGCTGAAGAAGCTCGCCAAAGACCCGCTCCTAGACGACGAACTCGACGAGGTCCGGCTCTCGAACCTCAAGAAGAAGACGGAGGAACTCAAGCTCCTCCAGGCGATCTACAAGAAGGAGAGGGCGGCGAAGAGGGCTGCCGACAAGAAGGCCGCCGAGGCCAAGAAGGCCGCCGACGCCAAGAAGGCCGCCGACAAGAAGTAGCCCTCTGCGGGCAGGGGACCGAGAAACGCCCCTTGCGAAGCAAGGGGGCGATCCGTGGGTTTCGGTACTGGAACCGAGCATGCGTACGTAGCATGGGTCGGGAGGTCGGGTCGCGTTGAGTCGGCTTCGCTCGCGACAGCCTCTCGCGACAGCCTCCCCTGCCCGTACGGGCAGGGCTGGTCAGACATGCTCTAGCTCGCTGACTCGAAGGTCGCGAGGAGGTCCTCGTCCGCCTGGGCCTCAGCGTCACGGCCGAGGCGGCGATAGGCGACGACCCGCTTGCGGAGCGCGTCGCGGTCCCTGGCGCGGTGCTCGAGGACAACGCTCCAGTCCGCCACGGCTCCCTCGAAGTCGCGGGCCTTGAACCGGACGCGGCCGCGGCGGCGGTGGACTTCGAGGTCGTCGGGGGAGAGCTCGAGGCAGCGGTCGAAGTCGGCGAGAGCG
>JAESQQ010000285.1 GCA_016765095.1 Planctomycetota bacterium
GGTTGGCGCGGGTCACGATCTTGGCGCGCCAGGCCTCGAGATCCTCTCGCTTGACGGCGTCTATGTCGCGCCGGCGGCCGAGGATCGAGCGCCCGGCCGGGTGCCCGGGGAAGGCGAGCGCGAGGCCGATGTCGTCTAGGTCGCAGGGCGTGCCGGACTCGTCGACACGCTCCAATCGCTCCTCGAGGATCACGGCTCGCTCGGACTCGAGGTCCCGCCAGGTGGGCCGCAGCAGAATGTCGGCCAAGAGCTCGAGCCCCTCGCGAACCCGGGCCGGGTCGAGCTCGAGCAGGAGCGTGATCGAGTCCTCCGAGGTGTAGGCCTCCGGCTCGGCGCCGACTCGCTCGAAGGCGCTCATGACCTCGGCCAGCGAGTCGTGGCGGCCCGCTCCGCGAAACACCATGTGCTCCATGAAGTGGGTCCGGCCCTGCTCGCCACGTCCCTCGTAGCGGGGTCCCCCTCGGATCGCGACGGCGAGCGCGACGCTGTGGAGGTGAGGGAGCGGAAACGCGGCCCAGGCAGGCAGGGCGCTCAAGAGGAGCCCTCCGTCAGGCTCAGCCCGCGCCGGACCGCCGAGTAAGCCGCCACGTTGACCTCGCCCTCTCGCGGCGGGGCGTGGTCCGCGAACACCCGGAACCGGAGCGAGACTCGCCCCTGCTGGTAGTGGCTCCGGTTCTGCCCGTGGATCGCGATCCAGACCGTCCCCAGGACTCGCTCCTGGCGGGGGAAGAGGGGCGTCTGCGAGTAGAAGAAGTAGGTCACCTCACCTGGGCTCTGCTGGAGGCTCGCGGCCCCACCTTCGAGCGTCCGCTTGCGACAAATGGTGTTGACCGCGAACCGAGGGAGGGTCAGCTCGAGGCCGACGTGTTGAGCCAGGGACCGGCCTCGGTTCTCGATTCGGGCGCGGAGGCGGAGGAGCACCGACGGCCCGCGAGGATCTTGGACCTCGTCTGGCCGGCCGTAGGGAGCTATCGCGAGGACCGCGACCTCGGGGTCGCGACGACGCTGGAGAATGTCGAGCACGTGACGGTGCGACATTGGGCGCGACTTGCCGGCGATCCGCAGGTAATAGCGCCGGTCGCGGGCTTGGTGGGGGGCGTCTTCGCTGTCGGGCAGCTCAAGCACATAGACGGCGTGGCCTGGCTTGATCGGGCTCTGGGGCGACTCGGGGGAGACCTCGTGCACGTCGAAGGAGCGGAGCGGGGGGTCGACGATCCCCGGCAGAATGTCCTCGAACCACTCGCGGGTTCCGTTGGCCCGGAGCGCCGTGGGGACTCCGCCGTCGATCTTCCCGGCGTCGTCGATCCCCAAGAACAGGCAGCCGCCGCCTGCGTTGGAGAAGGCCGAGATCTGCTTGCTGAGCTTGTCGACGAAGTCTGCGCGGACCTTCCCGGTCGAGGGCATGAACGTCCAGGCCGAACCCTTGAACTCCTGCGCCTCGAGCTCGTAGGGAACGAGGCTCCCGAGGCGGGCTTCCGTCCACGGCTCTGGCTCGACCACGCGTGGGGTCGGCTCAGGATCAGGAACAGGGAGGCGTCGGCTGCTAGCCACGGCCCGATCCTGCCACGCAGCGCACGGAGCACAAGTCATTAGATCGGCGTCTGGCGTCTCGGCTCCGACTCTCTTGTGACCCAGGGTGTGCACAGAGTGCTCGTCCTTTCGGAGCACGGCTAGAGACAGGCTCGGAGAGTGTGTCCACCCGCGGTCAAGGGAGGGCCGCCGGGGGTCATGGCAGTGTCGCTGTCAGGAGTTGCGCGCGCAGAGGCTGCCTGGTCTGAGGCTTGCTATTGGAAGGGAAATCACTCCTCTGAGGTGCCCATGACTCGGACCGCTTTTCTCGTATTGACGCTCGCGACGCTGATCGGCTGTGGAGGCTCAGGATCAAGGGGCTCCTCCGCCGCCACGGCGGCGCCGGTCGGATCGACGGCCCCCACGACCACCCAGACCACGACGGCTCCCACCACGACGTCGGTGGTGAGCCCGAACGGCTCTGGCGGGAGCGGGGGTGTCGCGGGTGCTTCAATGCGCACCTACTCAGGGCGGGACTACTACCTCCTCGTCCCTCAGTCCTATGACCCAGCGACTCCGATTCCGCTCCTCGTCACGTTTCACGGTTCGGGCGACAGCGCCGCGAACTTCGACCGGACCCTCCTGGGCTCGGGCTGGCACGCGGCCGCCGAGCAGGAGGGCGTGATTCTGCTCGTGCCGGCGACCAAGAGCCCCTTCCAGTCCTTCCCGGTCTGGTCAGGCAACCCAAACAACGACCTCCCGCAAATGCGGACCGAGCTCGGCGAGGTCATAGACCTCATCGAGCAGGACGTCCTGACTCGCTTCAACGTCGACTTGACCTCGATCCACGCGCTCGGCTTCTCGGACGGCGGGCTGTTCACCGCAGCGGTCGCGCTCTCCGAGCCGACCTTTGCGAGCCACTCGATCTGGGGCTATGGCTGGGGTGGGTTCTACATTTCGCCGCCTGCGCGCCAGGGCCCGGTTCGCTTCCGCTGCGGGACCTTGGATTCGTTCTATCGCGGCGCGGTTCAGAGCGAGGCCTTCCTCGCCGCCCAGGGGCACACGACCGATCTCCGCGAGCTGGCCGGCGTCGGCCACACCTTCAGCGGGCTCAGCACCGACCCCGCAGCAGAGCTTCGTGTCCTCAAGGGGCTCGCGTTGAGCGCGGCTCCCGGCGGCGCGACCGGAACGACGACTCCTCCGCCCGCAGCCGGCACGGGCTCGGGCGGGACGGGCGGACAGCCGGGCATGCAAACGCGGGCCATACAGACTGTGGCCCAAGCGGGCCTCCCCTCGATCTCGATCAACTACGACGTCTATGTCCCGAGCACCTACACCCCTCAGACCCCGCATCCGCTAATGATCGCCGCCAACATGGGGCTCACTCCGTGGCGCGCGCTCGCCGAGCAGGAGGGAGTCATTGTGATCGACTTCCGCGATCACGATCGCACCGGCGGATTCAACTTCAACTACGACGTGCTCGGCTTGAACGCGATCCTGGCTGACGTCGAGGGAGCCTTCAACGTCGACACCAAGCGCCGCTACTACCACGGGTTCTCGGCCGGAGCCCACTGGGGCTACGTGGTCGTGCTGAGCAACACCCAGACCTTCGCCGGGCTGGGAATCAACGCCGGGAGCATGGGCCTCGCGATTCAGCAGGGGGTCTGGCCGGGCAACGTGGCGCGCAAGATCACGGTCGCGATTCGCCACGGCGTCACGGACGCGGTCGTCCCTGTCGCGATCGGTCAGGCGGACCGGACGCGCCTCATGAACGCCAACCACCCCGTCGCCTACGAGGAGTTCCAAGGCGGCCACACCGTGGCGGTCGCTGACGCTCAGGCGATCTGGAACGCCCTCCGCAGCTCCCGCGCCCCTTAGGGCGCTGTCGGAGAATGACTTCCGGTTCTCGCGCAGCCCACGGCGACGAGGACAAGCGAGAGCCCCAGTTTTTCTTCGACAGCTCCTCAGGCCGAGACCTGGCAACGGCACGGTCGAATCCGCCGTCAAGCGGAGGCGTCGTGCTCGGCGTCCCAGGGCGGAGGTCTCTGGAGGATTGGGTCAGTGGGGCCTTGCGGAGCGGAGAGCTCGACCGCCACTCCAAGCTGCAGGAAGCGGTCCACCATCTCCTGTCCCAGGTAGTGCCAGTTCAAGCCGAGCCGCTGCAAAGAAGGAAGCCCTGAAGACTTCAGGAGGGCTTCGCCCGCCACCTCACCGAAGCCGCAGTAGGACAGGTCGAGCTCTTCAAGGTGCTCGAGGAGCGGCGAGCTGGCCAGCCTCTCTACGAGGTCCTCATGCCCTTCGCAGTAGCGAATCGAGAGCTTCCGCAGCTGAGTCAACGGCTCAAGGGCGGCGAAGGTGACTTGCGCGGCGTCGAGACACACTCCATCCACCTCGGCGATAACCTCTCCTCCAAGCCAGAGTTCGAGCTCTCGGAGCGCCGGGAGGCTCGACTCGGAGAGGGCTCGAAGCGCGTCGGCCGACCAACCCGTCTCGAGCCTGAGCGTCTCCAAGGTCTCGTGCCTGAGCTGGCTACTAAAACGAATTCCCTTTGAGCCGCGAAGCTCGAGGACCTCGAGGGCAGGAAACGCAGCCACGATCGGGGACACGTCCCCGAGACGGGTCGCCCGAGGAGCCCCCCGCCCGACCCGAAGCCGACTCAGCTGGGAGAAGGCCGGCGCGTATGCCTCCAGGGTTCGAAGAGTGAGGCGCGCGTCGTGGCTCTCGTGCCATGCGGCCTCCTCGCCCAAGACGAGCGCCTTGAGCTTCTTGCTCTCAGCGTCGCCCGCGAGGCGACGAATCATGGCGGGGAGAGTGAACTTGCCTTGGACCTGGGGAACTAAGAGCCAGGCCGCTGAAGCGACGGTCTTCGGATCCAGCGAGAGGGTGAACTGCGAGAGAGGACGACCGAGCGCGGAACCGAGCTCGCCACTCAGAGGGACCGGAAGCTCTCGACTGTGGACGCCGAGCGCTTGGAGCGCGTCGTCCCCGAGCCAGCATCCTTCCACGGAGCAGCTCAAACCGGACAACCGAGCTGCGGCTTCAGCCGTCTGATCTCCAATGCCCGTGGCGTCTAGGTTTAGCGTCTTGAGTTCAGTCAAGTTCGCGAGCGCCGGCCCCAATTCGTCTCCGATCAAAGTTCCGGAGAGGTCGAGAGAGCGGAGCTTCATAAGTTCCCCAAGCACCCCTGCTTGGGAGTCGTCAAGGCTTACCTCACGTAGCTCGAGGGTCTCGAGCTGCTCGAGAGAGCGAAGCGCGGAGAAGTCGGTCAGATCGCTCGCACCCGAGAGGTGGAGCTCTCGAAGGCTCCGCATCCCCTCGAGCGCGGAGAGCTTGGTGAGCCCTGCGCAGTCGCGCACCCTCAACTCCTCGAGTTGGAGACCCTCCAGCCAGCGGAGCTCGTCCACGAGCACAACAGAGCGAAGCGAAAGCACCCGGAGGCTCTTGAGGCGCCCGAGGGGAGTCAGCGGGGAGACCAGGACGACGTCCTCGAGGCTAAGAACTCGCAAACGTTCGCGATCGGCCAGCGCCTCGAGGGCCTCCTCCGAGAGCTTGAGCCCGGAGCAGGCGAACTCCTCGAGGTTGTCCAAGCGCGAGATCGCCGACCCCAGGCCTCCCTCGTCACTGACCGCGAGGAGGCTCAAGCGACGTAGCCCAGGGAACGACCCGAGCGCCCCTGGTCCAAACCACCCTGGAGTTAGCTGGAGCTCTCGAAGGGACCCGAGGTTGGCCAGGTCGTCCTCGACGTCCAACGCATCGAAGCGAGGCTGGAGGTGGATCGCCTCGAGCTTCGGCAAGAACCTGAGGCAGTCGAGGCCCCCCTCTTCGAGCGAAGAGGGCAAGGAGACCGCGCGAACCTCAGCGAGGTCCCCGTCCCAAGCGGGCGCGAACTCCGACGCCACGAGGTCGTGAAGCTCCCAGGCCCGGAGCACGGAGTCGCTGGCGGCCTTCGAAGAGACCACGCCGTCGACTTCGGTGGCCACCTTGAGGACGCTAGGAAGGGAGCTGCCCAGACGCTTGAGCCCCAAGGCGGGACTGACCGGACAGCCGGCGAGGTTCACCCGTGAGATCCCACAGAGCCGCTGAGCCCCAGCGTCGCTGATCTGAGTGTCGACCAGGCTCAGCTCGCTGAGCGCTGGCAACGCGGCGAAGACCTCAGCCGCCGCGTCGTCGAGGAGCGATCCGTCCAGCGTGAGCAGTTCCAGACGTTCGAAGGGACGAAGCCACTCGACGCTCTCGACCGGTGTCCCGCTCAAGCGAAGCTCGCGAAGGTGGGTCAGCCCCGACAAGGAGGAGAGGTCGGAGACCTGAGTGGCGTCCGCCTCGAGCACCTCGAGTTGGGGTGACCCTGCGAGCCAGCTCAGGTCCTTGACTCTATAGAGGTTCGTCACGTTGACGTGGTTGAGGCTGGGGAGCGGCGTCAGTCCGGCGAGGTCCTCGTCCACAGCTCCTGACCCCCGCAGATCCAGCGACTCGAGCTCGCTCAGTTGAGCGAGGGGGCTGAGATCGCCAAGGCCGAGGATGTCAATGGCGGGCAAGGTCTTTAGGCGAGTCAACTTGGCGAGGGCGGAGGGCAGGAGGGAGGCGTCGTCCAGGCAGCAGTACTCAAACTCGATGGACTCCAAGCTCGAGAGCTGAGAGATCAACTGGAGCTCAGGCGCAGCGAGGTCGAGGAACGCCAGCGACAAGGTCCGAAGATCGGGGAACGCGCCCAGGGTCTCGAGGTGGTGGACGGACCGGCAGCGAACGCTCGAGACAGGCAAGGCCTGGAACACCGCCTTCGCGTCGTGGGGTAGCGGCTCGTCGCCTGGGAGTTCGAGGAACTCAAGCCGCTCCAAGCCTCGGAGCTGACCCAGGGCCTCGGCACTCACGCCGGGAAAGAGTCGGACGGCGAGAACCGCGGCCTCAGACTCGTCAGGACTTCTCCAGTCCCAGTCGTCCTCCGTGTCGCGTCCGTAGGCGACGAAACAGAAATCTCCGAGGTCGGGCACGACGGCTCCTGTGAGGGCTGAGGCCGAAAGGTTACTCGTTCACTCTGGGGTGTGCATGCGTGATCGGTTAGGCGCCTAAGATTCGACTGCGCCCACACTTGCAACGGGCCACCGGTCCGGATCCCTTGTTGTTGCAAGACTTCAAGGAGACCCAGCCAATGGCCCGCACGCAGAGTATCGGTCTACGAGACCGCCTGACCACCCTCCTCCCGGCAAGAACACTGCGCCGGCTCGCGCGAGAGACGGGATTCGTCGAGAGGGAGCGAAAGATCAAGGCCCCCGCCTTCCTCTGGACCCTCGTGCTCGGCTTTAGCTTCGGCAGCGAGCGAACCATCGCTGGGTTAAGGCGGGCCTACGCGACGGCCACCAAGACTTCGCTGGTTCCCTCAGCCTTCTACGACCGCTTCGACGCTTCTCTGGTGCGCTACATGAAGGCCGTCGTCGAGAACCTGCTCGAGCGAACGAGCGAAGTCGATCGAGCGTTGGCCGGTCAGCTCGCGTCATTCAAGGAAGTCCTCGCCACGGACTCCTCCGTGATTCGGCTGCATGATCTCTTGGAGGGCAAGTTCCCGGCCACTCGGACCAACCACAGCAAGGCGGCGATCAAGTTGCACGCGGTCATGAACGTCCACGGGCACGGGGCGAAGAGCGTCAAGATCACAGGCGAGCGGAAGAACGACGGGAAGGCCTTCGTGGCTGGGCTCAAGGATCGGCTGATCCTGTTCGACCTCGGCTACTACCGCTATCAACTCTTCGACAGCGTCCGCCGCAACGGCGGCTACTTTCTCTCGCGTTTGAAGGCCAACGCCAACCCCACGATCGTCGCGGCGCACCGCACCTGGCGAGGACGGTCCCTTCCCCTCGTGGGGGAGAAGCTCCAAGACGTCTTGGCCCGGCTACAGCGCGACGAGATCGACGTCGAGATCGAGGTCAGGTTCAAGCGCCGAGGCTACCTGGGCAAGCGCTCTTCAGCGCGAGAGCGTTTTCGCCTCGTCGGGATCCGGAATCACGACACAGGGCAGTACCACCTCTACGTCACCAACCTCCCTCATGACCGGATATCCGCGCAGTCAGTCGCGGCGATCTATAGAGCGCGTTGGACCGTCGAACTCCTCTTCAAGTCCCTCAAGTCCGACTTCGCGCTTGAGGACATGCCCAGCGCCAACGAGAACGTCGTGCTCGCACTCGTCTACGCCGCGATCGTGACTTGGATAACCAGTCGAGAGCTTCGGCTCGCAGTCAGGCAGCGTTTCGGTGACCAGGCGCGTCGTGTCACAGAGGGACGCTGGACGCGCCTAATGCGAGCTTGGGCCAGCCTTTTGCTGGTGCTCGTCACCACCCCTCCACGCCACGGGGCCGAGTTCGCGCGCCGAATAGAGTTTGCGATCCTCTCCGAGGCCCTCGATCCGCACCTCGCGAGGCTCTCGCTGCTCGAAGAGGCGGAGGCTGGTATCCCCTTTGGGCGGGCCTGAGGCCAGACGCTACGCCACCTAGCCCGCGAAGCGTGGAGCGCTAACCGATGACGAATGCTGGGGTGTGCGACCTCGCTCTGATCAGTACGCAGCGCGTCGGAGGACCGTGATCGTGCCGCCTTCTGAGGCTGTCGCGAGGGTCCGCGAGTCGAGGGCGATCAGGCAGTGGAGCGGACTCACGTCGCGGTGAAGCGTCGTGGGTTGATAGCGACCGTCTGCGTCGGCTGAGAGGAGTACGACCTCGCCGGCCTCCCCGCAGGTCGCGAGCTCGAGGCCTTTCGCCGCCGGGTCGAGGTCGGCGAGGACGGTGCCTGTCAGCGGCCGAGGGGAGCGGTAGATCTCGACGCGATCCTGCTGGGTCAGGCGCTCGGGGAGGCCGCTCTCGTTGGCGGCGGGGAGGAGCGCGAGCGTTCCGTCTCCGTCGGCGGTCAGGACGTGGCCGCCGAGGCGTGCGAGCGAGTTGCGGGCCGCGACGCGGCGATCGGCTTCTCGGCGAACCCCACCGCTCAGCCCGTCGACTGCGAATTCGACCAGTCGGCCGTCGAGGCAGCCGACGAGGACCTTGCCTTGGCTAGGGCTCAGCGAGAGACCCGGGCTCTTGAGCGTCGCCAGCTCTAGGGCGCTCCAGACGCCCTCGCTTCGGCGGAGCACGGAGAGCGCTTGCCCCGAGACACAGACCAAGTCTCCCAAGAGGGCGACCGCGTGGAGGGGTCGGGGCGGAGTCGCGAGCCGGGTCACGCGCCAGCCACTCCCCTGGGACCATGAGAGGAGCTCGGCTCGGCCGCGCCCGTCTGCGGTCTCACCGACGACCACGATCTCGACGCCTTCCAGGCTCGGGTCGACGTCGGCGATCAGGGCGCCGTGCAGGAGACCCTCCCCGACGTCAATGCCTTCGGTTCGCCACTTCCCCCGCTCGAACCAGCAAATGACCACGTCGCCCGCGCCGA
>JAESQQ010000025.1 GCA_016765095.1 Planctomycetota bacterium
CGGCCCCGGCCCCGGCCCCCTCTCGCGCGGCGCACAGCTCGCGCAAGAGACGGAGTCGGACGCCTGGGCGCGCTTCGACTTGGCGCCCGGCCTTGGCCGCAGCAGCCGCGGTACTCGTCGCCTGTCTCGCTCTCGTCGTCAGCCTCTCGTCGGGGTCAGGGGATCTGGCTCAGGTCAGTTCTCCGAGTCGGTTGGCAGAGCCCCCCCCCAGCGAGAGCCCTCGTCCCAGCGAGAGCCCTCGTCCCAGCGAGAGCCCTCGTCCCAGCGAGAGCCCTCGTCCCAGCGAGAGCCCTCGTCCCAGCGAGAGCCCTCGACCGAGCGAGAGCGCTCGCCCCCGCGAGAGCCCTGTGCGCCCAACGCCAAGGGCTACGCCTTCTCCGCTCGCGTCCCCTGCGGCTAGCCCGGCTGTCTCTCCTGGTGCGACTCGCGTTCGGACTCCGGGCGCCCCCGTCGGGATCGTCCTGCGAGTCTTCGGGCCTGGGGCTCGGGTTCGCTCGGTCGGCTCGGCTTGGTCGCCGCTCGCGCTCGACCAGGTGCTCGGCGCCGGGGACGAAGTGGACCTGGGTCGGGCGGCGGTGGAGATCCTCCTGACCGAGGCCTCGGAGCGCCCGGCTGTCGAGCTTGAGACTCGCTTGGCTCTGGCGCCGGGAGCCCGAGCGACCCTCGGCCCCCTGGACCAGAGCGCCCTCGTGGCGCTGCACTCGGGGGCTTGCTTCGCGACGGTCGCTCTCGTGCCCCTCGAGTTCGTCGCGGGCGCTTGCCGCGGCACGATTCGACCTGGGGCCGCGGCGCTCGAGGTGGACCGCCGCGGCGGCGTGAAGCTGGAGGTCCACGCCGGCGGCGCGTCTCTCGAGGGCCCCGGAGGAAAGCAGTCGCTCAAGAGCAGCCAGCGCGGGGGGCATTCGGCGAAGGGCAAGCTCATTCGTCCCCGCGCCTTCGCTCCCCAAACGCCCCGCTGGCTCGCCCGCCTCCAGCGCCTCGATCCCCGCCGCGTCCTCTTTAAAGAGTCCTTCGCTGGCGACGTCGCCGCGCGCTACGAGGAGCACGCCAGCACGGATCGTTCGCTCCGATTCGGCAACAGCACTCCGCGAGGCGGTCTCTATCGGCACCTCCCCGGGGCGAGGGTTCGGGTTCGGGTTCGGCTGACGGAGTCAGGCGAAGTCGCGATCAAGCTGACCAATTTGACCCAGAAGGACAACTTTAAGGCGGCGAGTCCTGAGCTGAAGGCCGGGGTCTGGGTCGTGCTCGAGCTGCGCCCCGAGCGTTTCGTCGACGCCGCCCGGGCGGGCAAGTCGGTCGCGTCGGGTGATCTGTTCGGCTACCTCGATCTGAGCGTCCGCCGAGGGAAGCTCGAAGTGGCCGAGGTTGTGGCGTATCAGCCTGGAGAATAGGGAGTTACGCGATTCTGTTACGCCCTGAGGCGGCCTGCGTAGAACCCCCGAAGCGCGAGCCGAGAGTCGCGTCCCGGAGGTTCTCATGAACTCAACTCGTCCCACGGCCCTCCTGCTCGCGCTGGTTGGAATCACCTTCGCCTGCGCCGGCTGCAACACCGGCTCGCGTGAATCGCTCGCCACAACGAGCGGGGCGAGCACCGCCCGGGGCGCGAGCGCGCCCCTCACCAGCGCGGCCAACGCTTCGAGCGCTCCCAGCGCTCCCAGCTCAGGAACCGCGGGTGCGGCACCCAGCGTCGGTGCTCCCAGTTATCCCGGGGCGGGCAGCGGGACGACTTACTACGTCGACGGGTCGAGCGGCGACGACTCCAACCCGGGCACGCAGGCCTCTCCTTGGCGAACCGTCGATCGGATCGAGATCCAAACTTTCGCTCCGGGAGACCTCGTCCAGATCAAGGCGGGGACCTACGACCTCGACACGAACTTGCGCCTCGAGGGGATCCGGGGGAGCGCGACGGCCTGGATCGGGCTCCAAGCGGACGGCGTCGTGGTGATCCGCAACGCAGGCGCCCAGAACGTCGTCAGCGTCCGAGATTGCGCTTACCTGTTCCTCAAGGGGCTTGAGATCACCCACGACAACGGCGGGGCGCCCTACTCGAACTGGACTGGTGTCGACGGGGTCAAGTTCGAGCAGCTCGACAGCAACGACATAGCGCTAGACACCTGCTCGATTCACGACATTGGAAACGTCGGGATCAGCTCGCAGACCGGCGAGATCCGCGGCTTGATCGTCTACGGCTGCGAGATCGCCGACTGCTACACGGGGATCTATCTCGGCTACTACGAGGACGCCAACAAGCGCTACGCGCACTTCAGCCGAATCGCGAACAACTACATTCACGACTGCCCGCCCCAAGACCTCGACGGGACGGGCTATGGAATCCAGATCAAGGGCGGCAGCCGCGGGAACGTGATCGAGGACAACGTGCTCGTCGACGTGGCGGGCAACTCTCGCGCTGGGATCGCCGTTTATCACGCGTCCACTGACCGAGCCGTCGCCAGCGAGCAGAACCTGATCCGGCGGAACTTCGTGCACCGCTCTCGCGGCGAGGGGGTCTACGCGGCCGAGGGCGCGGTGATCGAGAACAACCTGATTTACGAGAGCAACAGCTCGGGGATCGTCCTCAACCGGCGCGACTCGGGGAGCTGGGGGGTGTTCTACGGAAACCTCCAAGTGCGCAACAACACGGTCTACCTCGTCGGCTCGGCGAGCGCTCGCGGCCTATACGTCGGAGACTCCTCCTTCACCGGGCCCTTCGTGATCAGCAGCAACGTCCTCGTCGTGACTGGAGCCGGCCAGCTCGCGCTCCGTGGGCCCGGCGCCTTCGCCGGGACCGCGACCCTGAATCGAGTCCTCGGCGGCACGAGCGGAGGGGGCCTCGGCGCAGTCAATCTGCCTGGGCTGACCGTGTTCGAGAGCACGACGTTCGGCGACCTCGGCTTCCTCCGGCCGCTCGCAGGTGGGGACTTGATCGACGCCGGTGACCCCGCTTGGGTCGCCAGCGACGACTTCCGATCCACTGCTCGGGGGACCCGTCCCGACGCTGGCGCGTTCGAGGTCCCCGTCGCCGGTCCCGGCTTGGCTGACGCATTCAAGCCCTGAGGGCGGCGAGTCGTCGGCGTCGCTCGCGCTGGGCGAGTCTTCTTCGTCGAGGAGTTCGAACGCAGAGCAGGCTCGCTCCGCCGCCCGCCAAGAACAGGGGGTGGAGGAGGAGTTCGGGGAGCGCCTTGGGTTGGGAGACGGTCTGAAAGAGCCAGGCCGAGACGACGAGCGGGACGCAGATCGCGAGGATCGAGACCACGCAGCCCCCCGACCCGCTGATCCGGCGAACCCACCAGAGGGCTCCGATCCAGACCATGAAGGGCGTGAGCGCCAGGACCCAGCCCGCGCCGTTGCGGAGCGCCTCCGCCCAGGTGATCTGACTCTCGAGCGCGGGCGCGAGCGAGGCTAGGAAGATCGTCCCGAGCAGGAGCGAGGAGACGAACAGCCCGCGCCGCCAGACGCTTGGGCCGAGCCCGAGTTTGAGCCCGGGGCGGCCTTGCCAGAGGGCCTGCTCGCCTCGGCGGAGGCGGAGGCGGAGCGCTTCGAGGGGGTCCACTTTAGTCATTAAATCCCGCAATTTATTACGCGC
>JAESQQ010000026.1 GCA_016765095.1 Planctomycetota bacterium
GCTGCCTCGGTCACAATCCAGCAAGATTGCTGGACCTCGGCGCGCCTTGCCAGGACTTCCGAGACGAACTGTAGCGGGGTTGGATGTGGAGAGCCCAATTCAGCCTGTTTCGGGACGGGCTGTAGCTAGCGCGCGCGGGTAGGCCAAGGCGAACGCAGGTGGCAGGTCCATCATGACGCGTCACGTCGCGCCTCGAGGGCCGACGAAGCCGGGACGGACCACCAAACGGCCCTCAGCGGGCGCTTTGTTGTCCGGAACGCAAACGGCCTGGGAAGCCCCAGGCCGTTGGTCGTCTCGACTGACTCGCGAGCCCTATTGGCCGAGCTTGCCGCCACCGATCTTGGGCTTGTCGCCCTTCTTGGGCTTGTCGCCCTTCTTCTTGGGCTTGTCGCCCTTCTTGACCGGCCCCTTGCCCCGGGCTTGGGGGGGAAGCGGCTCGAGCTTCTTGACGAAGGGGATCGAGCTCTTCTCGCAGATCACCTGCATGCGAATCTTCGACTTGCCAAGGCGGGCGTGCTTCTTGGGGGAGTGCTTCTTGTCGATCACCCACAGGCGCTCGTTGGGCTTGGGCTTGCGGGGGTCGGGCATTCCCGTCGACTTGATCACGGGACCGGGGAGCGTCAGTCGCGAGCGGAACTTGATCTCGGCGCGAGCGGCGGTGGTCAGGGCCACGATCTTCTTCTCGACGGGATCCATGGCGCCGTCGCCGGGCTCGCCGAACTCTTCGATCGGGAGCTGGTCCTTGGTGTCAAAGCTGTAGACGACTCGCGCCTTGCCGTCGCCGTTGTCGTAGAAGTCGATCCGGCGATCGTCGCCGAAGCCCTCGATTTGATTGAGCGCGTCGAGGTTCTTGAACGCGATCAGAAGGTGGACTTTGCTCCGATAGCCCTTCTGCTGGACGTCGATCTCCTTGACCTCGATCCCTTCGACCTCGAGCCCCTCCAGGATCTCCTCCTTGGTCGGGCCTTGCGCAGCAGCGGGGTCTGGCTTCTCGCCCAGGGCGGTGCTGATTTCAGCGAGCACACCCAGGTCGAGTACGAAATCAATCTTGAGGGTCCCGCTTCCGTCCTTCTCGAGGGTCAGGTGCTCGCGATAGTCGAGGCAGCCAGTCGTGCACAAGAGGAGGAGGGCGGTCACCAGAGCGGCGCAGCGAGGTATCGACATGCTTTGCTTCCTTCGTTCCGGCGCGCATTGTTGCACGGGGCGCGGGAGCTGTGTTCTGCCAGAGACCCCCCTTGAGGGAAGGCTCTTCGCTCCCGCTCCCGGGATCTAGACGTCTGACGGAGGCCAAGGCGCGGCGATTCAGCCCGAGTCAGTCGTCTTTGACTTGAATCCGGGGGCCCGGGCCCGAGGCCGGGATCGGATCGAGGGCCACGAGGCGGGGTTGGATGGCTAGCGCGAAGGGTCCGTTGGGGTGTGGGAGCGGGACTAGGATCAGGAACACCGATCGATCCCTGACTTGGAGGGGGACCGAGGAGAGCAGGTCGCCCGTACCGAGGCCCCAGACCAGCTGGATGCCGAGTCGCCTCCGATCTGAGCTTGGCTGGGCGTTGACGTGCAGCCCGTGGAACGGAGCGCTCCTCGTCTTGCTGCGGGAGAGGGGGAGGCAGCCCCAGGCCGAGGCGGCCAAGGTGATCTTGCGCTCGGCTGGAGCCCCCTGAGTCGCTCGGAGCGCCTCAAGCTGCTCACGGATCTGGGGGTAAGTCGCGACCCCGGCCAGGCCCTCGGCGAGGGTGTGCGACATGGCGCGCGTTTCCTCCTCGCTGAGTTCGACCACGGAGAACTCGACGAAGATCGACGTGTTGCGGCGGAGGTTGCGCACGAGCGACTGAATCAGCGCCTGTTCTGGGCCCGGGACTCGAGCCAGCAGGATCCGGCGGTGGACTTCGAACAGAGCGAACTCCGATTCACCCGCCGGCCCGACGACTTGCTTGATCATGGCGAGCAGAGCGTCTGAGTCGAGGGCCTTGGACGGCGCGACCAAGTCGGCCTCCACGAGGCAGCTCGGGGCCTCGCCCGACGATTCGTGAAGCAAATCCGCCACGTCGTACATTTCGAGGAGGTACTCCTCCTCGCGGAACCCGACCTCGACGGCCGCGCTCCCAGGAGACGCCGCCGGCTCCTCCTGGCGACAACCGACGCAAGCGAGACTCAGCAGGGCTCCGAGCAATAGGACTCTCACGGGCCTCCTCCCATGCGCAAGGAGAGGCTCGCCAGAGCGCGTCATGCCGCCGTCACCGCCCGGTCTCGGTTTCCGGAACCTGACGTTCTCGGCAGTCGCCCGCCGTCCCCGATGGACGAGACGGTGCTATCCCGTCTGTCGGCGGGACTCCCGCAGCGCCTCGACCCCGCGTTCCAGGAGCAGACGGGCGAGGATTGTCGGCGTGACCTCCTCGCCTTCCGCACGCAGTTCGGCCGCCAGGGCCTCCAGTTCCCGCCAGCTCTCCGCGGAAACCTGGAGCCTGCAATCCACGGCAGCCGAACCCTGGCGGAGCTCAGCGACCATACTCCGGAGGTGGAGCAGGTCCAGCGGCCCGCCGCTCGGCAAGCAGGGGAGGTCGACGACTCGACTCGATCCGAGCGTCTTGCTGATGCGATCGGCGAAGTTCTGATCCGTCTCGCTCACGCCTAGCTCCCCCCCGGTTGATCGTATTCGGTGACCCCGTGGTATTGGCCGTCGATCACGATCCCGATCTCGCCCTGCCGAGCGTCTCGTCCCATGCAGTGGAGGAAGGCGCGGAGCTGAGCAAGAGTGGTATCGGTCACGAGGGCAGGGTCCACGTACGAGGTCACCATCACGGTGTCGTCGAAGACCAGTGTGCCTCCGCGATCGTCATCGCGCCAGACACCACGCCCAGGGGGAAAGGCCGTGGCACCGCGAAAGAGCGCGCCGAAGGTCCTCAGGGCCTGTTCGACCCAGCCGTCCTGGCCGATCTGCTGGCCGTCTCGGTCCACGCTGGGAATGAAGAGGGTGAACTGGAGTGTCCCGACTGGGGTGTTCGATCCGATGTCGGCGTGGAGGTCAGTCACTTGCGTCGAGCCTACCTGCGCGAGGCGACACCCCTCCCCGCCACCCGCTCAACACGTCGAACTCCCGGCCAGCTCCAAGAGTGCCCGATTGCCTCCAGCCCGTGGCCAGTACCCAGCAGCACCCCTGCCTGAGGAGCGCCCCTGCCTCTCAATATCGAGTAGCGGAAGTGGGAGGAGCCCTACCGGCGCCATTCGTGGAGCCGTTGATCGCACAGGGACTTGCAGTAGTCGAAGAACACACTGGGCTCTTGGTCTGCCGTCTCTGCGACAACGTCGAGGAACTCGAGAAACGCCGTGTTGTCGTGCTCAATGTGGAGAGCCGCTCCTCTCACTCTGGCAAGAATGGCAACCTCGTCCATCTCCGGGTCGCGCTCTGCCAGCCATTCGACGTAGCCGAGGAGGATTTCAACTCCTACGCCGTTACCCCAAGTGCCCATCAGGGGGTGAAGCAGATCGAGTGGCTCTTCTGGGAGGTCAGGCTCAAAGTCAAGTGCAAGCCTGGCACCCCGGTCGCCCAGGAATGCACTCAAGCACAACACCCACTCCTCCAGTTGGACGCCTCGCAGCGCCTCCCGATAGGCCTGTGCTAGGGCTTGCTCGTCCCCTTCAAGAGACACCTAGCGACCATCCTTCGCCACAGTGGGGCACACATGGACCCCAGGATTAGTACAGCGCGGACTTAGTATGGGAGCCCTCGGGATCTACGGCCCGCCTAAACCTCCATCAAGTCGGTGGTCTTCTTCTTGAGCGCTTCGTCGATCTTCTTGGTGAAGCCCTTGGTCAACTCGTCGACCTCCTTCTTCACCCGGTCGGCGTCGTCCTCGGAGAGGTCGCCGTCCTTCTTCATGGCGTCGGTCGCCTTGTTGGCGTCGCGGCGGACGTTGCGGACCGCGACGCGCTGGGCCTCGGCCTTGTCTTTGGCGAGCTTGACGTACTTCTTGCGCTGCTCCCCGGAGAGGGAGGGCACCGGAAGACGGATCAGCTTCCCGTCGCTCACGGGTGTGATCCCAATGTCCGACTTGAGGATCGCCTTCTCGATATCGCTGACGGCGTTGGCGTCGAAGGGCTTGATCACGAGCAGAGCAGGCTCGGGAGCGCCAATGTTGGCGAGCTGCTTGAGCGGCGTCGGCGTCCCGTAGTAGTCGACTCGGATCCCCTCGACGAGACCGGGGGTGGCCCGACCCGACTTGATCCCGCGGTAGTCACCCAGGAGGTGCTCAACGCACTTCTCCATCTTGTCCTCGGCCTCGAGGAGCACGTCGTCTGCGCTCATGGTCACTCCTAGCTCACGCCTCTGGCGCTGCGCTCGTGACGATACCCGACCCCTTTCGCGTCGCAAGCGCTTCAACCTCGCGGTCTAGCGCAAGTCCGCCTCGCTCTACTTGGCGACGAGCTCGTCGGGCTGGACGAGGTAGGCGACGCCCTCGTGATTGCGCTGCCAGGTGTTCCAGAGCTGATCGCGCTTGTAGACGCGGCGGATCGGTCTGCCCTGGCGAGTGTTTCCGGCGGGGTCGTGGACCACCACGTCCCCAGTCTCTGTGAAGCCGACCAGCACGATCAAGTGCCCGACGGTCGCGCTGACTGCCCCGCCTTCGAGCTGGCCCTTCTTGTAGCGGTGGCTGATCACAACGGCTCGGCCCGCCGCGATCTCGTCTTCGACCGCGCGCCAGCCGGTCAAGTGACGCGCGACGGCGCGCAGGCCGCGTGAGCCGGCGTAGGCGACGTTGAAGCTCCAGTTGCCGTATAGGTCCCCGCCCTTGTCGTAGACGCCTCGGGCGACCTCGAGCGTGGTGGCCTTGCAGCCCTGGAGGGCGAGGGCCATTCCGAGGCTGGTTGGGCTGCAGGTTCGCGAGGCGAGGGGGGGGCCGAGCCAGCCCTGGGAGCGCTCGGGCGGACGTGTGGTTTGGCCCCACGCGCGGTGGGGGCTGCGGGGTGGGAGCGGAGCC
>JAESQQ010000286.1 GCA_016765095.1 Planctomycetota bacterium
CTCACAACACGCCTTGGTAGGGGCGGGGTTTACCCCCGCCCAGCCCCCAGACCTACCTTGTCGAAAAACTCGGACGACGTCTCTGTGGCGTGCGCACCGATCAACGAGCCCAATCTGTGCTCCCGACGCGACGTCCACAGAATTCTCGATCCCGGAGTCAACTAACTAACGACCACAGCCCGCTCCTCCTGACTAGGGACAAGGAGCGGGCTGCGAGAGGGTCGTTGGCGACTTCTACCTAGTGCGAGTGGTCACCACCGCCACCACCGTCGCTGTGGTGTCTGCGGTCGCCGTCGCCGCGCTTCTCTGGCGTCGAAGGGCAACCGACGAGCGCCGCCAAGGCGACGAGCGCGACGGAGACACGACTCAAGGCCCCCAGACGCCTCCTCAGGCGACTTGGCTGGAGTTCACTCCTGGAGTGATGTGGGCGACTAGCGTGCATATGCCTTGAGCTCCTTTAGCTTCGCGCTGTATTTGTCCAAGGCAGCCTGGGCCTCTTTCTTCCGCTTGTTGTCGCCCGCCTCATCGATCTCCGAGAAGAGGGCTCGGATCGCCTTGCATGTGGCTTCGACAGCCCCTTCCTTTCCCTTGGGGGCCATTGGCGGCAGGAGCTTGGAGATCTGAGAGATCTTGCTCGCTGCGGGGTGCACCTTGAGGAGCTGGTTGCTATCGATCAGCCCCTGAATGGTCTTTATGTGCTTTGCGATCTGCGCGAGTCCGTCTGCGAAGTCCTTGGGGGCCTGAGAAGGGTGCTTGAAGCCCTTCGCGTTGATGGTCTTGCCCTTCTTGCGCAGGACGACGACGGCGGAGAACTTCAGGTCGGTGACCTTGAGCTTCATGCTGCACTTCGGGCACTTGCCGGCCTTGCTCAGGACGGGATGACCCTTCATGCCACACGTGTAGCCGCTGAGGGCCAATTTCGCCGCGAAGTAAGGCGTCGCGTCGCCTCCGTCATGGCCGTGTTCTCCATGGCCCCCTCCGTGGTCTGCCTCTGCCTCCTTCACGACGAGCTCCACGTAGTAGGGGCCCGCCTTGCGGACCTCTCCGTCGTGACCGAGCCCGGTCTTCTTGGTGCCCTTGGGAGAGACGAGCTTTAGTCGCAAGACACGGCGCTTCCCGCCCTCGGGCTCGACAATGACCATCGCGGTCATTCCGTCCAAGCTCGCAGGAGCCTTGCTGCTGTCCGCGAGGTAGACCCGAAGTTCACCGGTCTTCGCCTTGGCTTCGTCGTGTCCGTCCGCGCCGTGCCCGTGCCCGTGGCCTTGTCCGAATGCCACGAGCGGGAGTAAGAGACCAGCGCAGAGGCCGATCAGGATGCTGTGAGTTTTCATGGGACTCTCCTTTGATTGCTTGTCTAGTCTAGTGTTCGTGCGAGTGTGAGTGGCCGTCGCCAGAGCTGCCGCCTTCGGCCGCGTGGTGCTCGTCCGAGCGCGCCATCATTGCGTTGACGACGGCGTCAGGGACGCCCCCCTCCATGAGGTCGGCGACGTCGGAGTCGGTGAGGTCGAACGTTCGTGAGGCGTCGTTGACCCACTCCAGCAGTTCGGGCTCAGGGGAGCCGCCCTTCTGCATGTCTATGACCTTGCTTGCTGGGACCGTCTTTACGTCCGCGGCGCTCGTCTCGTGCCCGCCGTGGCCATCTCCATCGTCGTGATCGCCACCCCCGGCGCAGCCGATCAGGAGACCTGCTGCGAGGAGAGGGGCCGCTAGGCGCCTAATGATCATGGTCATCATGCTCCGCCGTCTTCGTTGGTTGACTTGGCTTCGGCGTCGCTTTGGCCGCTCCCGCTCCGAGTTTCTCGAGGGCAGCGATCAGCTCGTTTATCTTGTTGTGAACCGCGACCGTCTCCGGCTTCTTGCTGGCGTCGGCGGCCGCGTCGATCTCGGAGAACGTGCCCGCGAGCTCGGTCGCCTTGAGGTTCACGTCGCGGAGGGACTCCTTGGGGAGGTCCTTCTTGGCGAGCCCCGCGAGCGCCTCGGCGATCTTCTTAATGTCGGCCGCGACCGGGTGGACGCTCGTGAGTTTGTCCTCGGCGATCAGGCTCTCGATCTTCCCTGAGAGCTCCTTGCACTTGGCGACGGCGCTCACGTAGTCCTCGGGTACCGCTACGTCCCCGCCTCCGTGACCCTCGGCGCCGTGGTCGTGATCTGCCCCCGATTTGTGGGAATGCCCGGAATCGGGGCAGCCGACTAGGAGCAGGCTCAGCAGGCCCGCCGCGACTATTTCTGCTCGAAAACTCATTCGTCGTCTCTCTCTGCAGACGGTGTCTGCTCGGTGGAATCGCCAATCGGATCCTCACCAGTGTCTGGCGTGGGCCCGGCAAGCTCAGTGGGTTCGCCGGCGGGCTTGCTCGCCCCAGGGCTAGAGTCCGCGATAGGTTCTGCGTCCGCGGAATCAGAGCGTGTGGGTTCCGCTCCGGCTGGCTCGTCCCCCGGCTGGGGCTCAGAGAGGTCAGCCTCCAGTTCCGCGCTGGGGGCAACTTCGTCTTGAGCCGTGGCCTGCTCGACCGAGAGCGCCAGCGCCAAGAGTGAGGGCGGCACATCCAGGTCGTCCGGGTTGCTCGTGTCGAACCGGTTCTCGAACGCCTTGCGACCGAACTTGAAGAACAGCACTGGGGTCACGACTTGGTCCAAGAGGGTCGAGGTGATCAAGCCTCCAATCACGACGATCGCGAGCGGGTGGAGGATCTCCTTGCCCGTCTCGCCGGCGCCGAGCGCGAGCGGGAGGAGGCCAAGGCTCGTCGTGACGGCCGTCATCATAACGGGCGCGAGCCGCTCGAGCGTTCCTCGTACGATCATGGCTTCGTCGAAGCTCTCTCCCTCGTGTTGAAGGAGGTGGATGTAGTGCGAGAGCATCATGATTCCGTTTCGCATCACGATCCCGGTCAGCGTCAGGAACCCGATCAGCGAGGCGACGGAGAGGGTCCGGTCTCCAAACAGGTAGACCGCGATCACGCCTCCAACGAACGCTAGGGGGAGGTTCACCATGCACTGGAGCGCCGCCCTCCAAGAGCCGAGCGCCTTGATCAGGAGGGCGAAGACTCCGAGCAATACGAAGATGCTGAGGATGTAGATCCGCTGCGTGGCAGCCTTCTGGGCCTCGAACTGCCCTCCGTAGTTGGCGAAGTAGCCTTGCGGCAACGCCAAGCCCTTCTCGAGGGCTTGGATGTCAGTGACCACGCTGGCCAAGTCGCGGCCGGCCACGTTGCACTGAATCACGATTCTGCGCATGACGTTCTCGCGGTTGATCGTGTTCGGACCGGCCGTCTGCTCGACGGCTGCGAAGGTCGACAGCGGCAACCGCGCGCCCGACGGCGACTCGATCAGGGTCCTCCCGATCACTGTTGGGTCACCGCGAGCGTCTGCGTCAAACCAGACGACGAGGTCGAAGACGCGCTGATCCTCTAGGACCTCCGAGACCGTGCGCCCCTTGAGAGCAGTCTCGAGGGCCTCCACGACCGAGGCCTTCGTGAGGCCATAGCGCTGAATCTCACCGGACTTGAGGCGGATCTTGAGCTGCGGAATGTCGACTTGCTGCTCGACCTGTAGGTCAACGACCCCAGGAATGCCCTCGATCTTGTCTCTCAACTCCTGCGCCTTGACCCGAAGAGTCGGCAGATCGGGCCCGAAGAGCTTGATCGCGACCTGGGCGCGCACGCCGGAGAGCAAGTGATCGATCCGGTGAGAGATCGGTTGCCCGACGTTTACCAGGACCCCGGGGAGGTATGCCAGTCGATCCCGGATGTCGGTCATGATCTCGTCGCGGGATCGTTCGCTGTCTTTGAGGCGGACGTCGAGCTCCGAAGAGTTCACGTTGGCTGCGTGCTCGTCGAGCTCAGCCCGTCCCGTGCGCCGCGACGTAGAGAGGACCTCGGGCACTTCGCGGATCAAGTCCTCCGCGATCTTCCCGACTCGGTTCGACTCCTTGAGCGAGGTGCCCGGCGTGCTGACGAGAGTCACTGTGAAGCTGCCCTCGTTGAAGGGGGGCAGGAATTCTCCGCCGCACTGTGAGTATGCGTAGAGCGAGAGGCTCACCATTAGGGTGGCCCCCGCGAGGATCGCCATTGGCCAGCGGAGCGCAGCTCGAATCAGCTTCTCGTCAATGCGCTTGAGGAGCGCGAGGAGCATGGAGTCCTTCTCGTCGTCGAGGATCTTGGCCTTGGGGAGGAGGTAGGACGCAAGGACCGGCGTGACGGTCACCGAGACGAGCAGCGAGGCGAACAGCGCGAGGACATACGAGATCGCGATCGGGGCGAACATGCGACCCTCGACGCCGCCCAGGTTCAGGAGCGGCAAGACCACGAGCGCCACGATCAGGGTCGCGTAGACGATCGAGTTTCGAATCTCGGCCGAAGCCTTATAGATCACGACGAGGAAGGGTTCAGCGCGGTCCTTCGCCTTGTTCTCTCGCAGCCTGCGGAAGATGTTCTCTAGGTCGACGATCGAGTCGTCGACCAGCTCTCCGATCGCGACCGCGATTCCACCGAGCGTCATTGTGTTGATGCTCATTCCGAACCATTGGAATACCAAGGCGGTCAGGATCACGGAGAGGGGGATCGCCGTCAGAATGATCGCGGAGGTTCGGAAGTTGAGCAGGAACAGGAACAACACGATCACGACGAGGATCGCGCCGTCGCGCAGCGCCTCGACCACGTTCGCGATCGCCGAGTTGATGAACTCCTCCTGACGGAAAATGTCGCTGTGAATGACGACGTCTGGAGGGAGCTGTTTGCGAAGGGACTTGAGCCGCTCGTCGATCTCCTTGGTCAGCCGGAGCGTATCTGCCCCGGGTTGCTTCTGGATCGCGAGGATCACAGCGCGTTCGCTGTTGACGCTCCCGTCACCTCGCTGAACAGCGACCCCGAAACCAACGTCGGCGACGTGTCGGACGAGGACGGGCGCAGACTCGCCCATCTTGACCACAGCGTTCTTGATGTCGTCTAGGGCTCCTGCTCGGCCCAGAAGTCGAATCAAGTGCTCCTTGCGGTCCTCGAGTAAGAATCCCCCGCCCGCGTTGACGTTGGAGGCTTCGACCGCCTCAGTCAGCTCCTCCAATGTGACGTCGTATTGTTTGAGCCGTTCAGGGTTCGTGGTCACCTGATAGCGCTTGACACCTCCACCCAGCACGCTGATCTGCGAGACGCCCGAGACGGAGAGCAGCTGGCGGCGAATCACCCAGTCAGCGAGGGTTCGGAGCTCCATAGGCGGCGTGGTGCCGTCCTTGCTCGCGACGCCGAGCAGCATGACCTCGCCCATGATGGAGGAGATCGGGGTCATGACTGGTTCGAGATCTTCGGGCAGCCGCTCTCGAGCGATAATGAGTCGTTCGGCGACGATTTGGCGGTCCCTGAAGATATCGCTGTCCCAGTCGAACTCGACCCACACAATGGAGAGCCCGATTCCGCTGGCCGAACGCACCCGGAGCACGTCCGTCGCGCCATTCATCATCGACTCGATCGGGGTCGTGACGAGGACTTCGACCTCCTCCGGGGCGAGCCCTGGAGCTTCGGTCATGATCGTGACCGTCGGGCGGTTGAGATTCGGGAGCACGTCGACGCTGGTTTGGCTGATGACGTAGCTGCCGTAGGCCATCACGATCAGCGACATGGCGACGATCAGGAGCCGGTTCTGGAGCGCGAACGCGATGATGCGGTTAAGCACGATTACCTCACCGCCGCGAGGGCGTTGTTCAACTCGTTGACGCCAGAGACCACGACCTGATCTCCCGGATACAGCCCGCTCAAGGCCTCGACATGCCGAGCGTCGCGGCGGCCGAGCTCTAGCTCGACACGATCAAAGCCGTCCTTGCGCTGGACGAAGACGTAGCGAGCCCGCCCAAGCGTGAGGATCGCTCGGAGCGGGACCGCGATCACGGTCTCCTTGGGTGTCTCGAGGGTCACGATCAGGCGGGCTTGCATGCCGGGCAGCAGGTGAGCCTGGGCGTTGGTCAGCTCTGCATAGGCCGTGACGTACTGACCGCTCTTGCCGAGGACCGGATTGAAGAACGAGAGTCGAGTCTGGAGCGCCTCGTCGCTGCGAGCGACCGTGCGAACCACCGCAGGCTTCTCGAATTTCCCCGTGCGAAGGGCGTGCAGGTCGGACTCGAAGAACGCCCCCTCCACCCAGACGCGTGAGGTCTCGAGGATCTCGAACAGGGGGTCACCCGCCTGGACGACCTGGCCCAAGACGACGTGAATGTCGGCCACCCGCCCAGCGGACTGTGCCTTGATCGCCACCGCGGGTTTGATCCGGCCCGTCGCGCGGACGCTCTCGATCTCGAGTTTGTCGAGTCCCATAAGCAACAGCCTTCGCCCGAGGGCGGCGATCTGGCTGTTTTCTAGACCCAGCTCGCTCTCTAGCCTGGCCAGCTCCTTGCGGGGCGCCACGGCACCCAGCGGTCTGAGTCGCTCGAGCTGCTTGTAGACGACACCCCGATTGAGGTGCGCGAGGACCAGGTCGAGCTGCGCGTTCTGCAGCTCGAGGCTGTGCACCTCCGCGAGGACCTGCCCAGCCTCAACCCGCTCGCCGAGCTTCACGCGAATCGCTTCGACTTTGCCCGCCATTCGGCTCGCCGCCAGGCTCCGGCCAGAGACGGGAACGGTGACCTGAGCGTTGACCTCGATCACCCTGTCCACGGCTCGATACTTCACCTCCTCAGTGGCGAATCCGATCGTCCGCCTCGCCTCTTCGCTGAGCTGAAGCGTCCCTTGGAGAAAGAGCGCCGAGAGTTGGTGATTGCCTTGAGCCACGACGACGTCGCCGGGATAGAGGCCTTCGACGACCTCGATCGTGTTCGCCGAGATGGTTCCGGTGACGATCTTCTTCTTGCTGTAGGTCCCCTCCTTGATCTGTTGGAAGACGTAGCGCTCGGCCCCGTCGGTCACGACCGCGCTGCGGGGAACGACGAACGCGTCTTCGACTTGGCTCAGAATGACGATCGCGGCGCCAAACATTCCGGGGAGCAGCTCCTGCTTCGGGTTCTCGAGGGCCACGAACACCTCGCGCTGGTGCAGATGAGGGTCGAGCTTTGCGGCAGCCAAGCCGATCTCCCCCTTGAAGGAACGGCCCGGCAGCGTCGCGAAGGTGAACTCGACCTCCTGCCCGACCTGAACACGACCCACGTGAGCCTCGGGCACCTCGACCTCGACCCAGACCTGGGAGAGGTCATGAATCTCGAACAGATGCTGGCTGGGCTCGACGTGCTGGCCGGACGCGACGTCGACCTCGACCACGACGCCTCCCAGGGGGGCGTAGACCTCGATCGTGGGCTTCTCTCCGACGCCAACGGCCTTGAGCTTCTCTCGGAGACTCGCGAGCCTGTTCTTTCGACGGTCTCGGCGAGCACGCAGGGCTATGATCTCTCTCCCTGGAACGATGGCTTCGCCGAGTTCTTCAGCCCGCGCCAGGTTCTGCTGGGCGAGGGCGAGTTCGATCTTCCCCTGCTCTGCCTCGAGGCGGAGCACCTCTAGGGGAAGGCTCGCGAGGGTCGCGAGGGTCGCCCCCGACTTCACCACCTGTCCCGGCCGGACGTGGATCTCCCGGACCATGCCTTCGATCCGCGTGCTCGCGAAGCCTTTGCGGCTCCAGGGGACGACGACGCGAGCGTTGAGGCGCAACTCCTCCTTGACGGTCTGGATCTGAACATCCACTGTCGAGAGGCCGATCGCCTTCCGAGCGGGGGGGGCGATCACGAGGTTCCCGTCCGCGTCTTGCTTGATTCCCTTTGCGCTGATCGAGTCGTCGTGCCCTGCGTGAGCCCAGACGAGGGTCGCGGCACAGCCAATGCTCAGGGCCAACAGTCCTCCGCGGACAGCGATGCGAGTGGTCATTTGATCTCTCCTGCCACGAGGGTCTTCAACTCGATGCGGGCGGTGTGGAACTCGAGGAGCGCGTCGAGGAGCCCGAGGGCGACTTGGTTGAGGTCGTCTCGTGCGCGGAGGACCGCCAACGTGCCGACTTCCCCTGCCTCGTAGGCCTTTTGGAACTGGCGGAGATTCTCCTGCGACAAGCCCTGGAGTCCGGTCTGGAACAGCTCCACGGTCTGACGCGCCATGGCGAGTCGGTTCAGCGCCAGGTCGACCCGCATTTCCAGCCGGACGAGCGAGGCCTGGATTCGGCTCTCGACGGCGCGCACCTGAGCGAGCGCCTCCGACTGTTCGCCACGTCGTCGATTGAGGAGCGGCAGCGGGACGCTCAGCTCCAAGCCGAAGATGTTGTCGCGATCGAAGCCGCGCGCGAGGTCCCCGACCTCGCGCGCGTAGTAGAGGCCGATCCCTAGGTCAGGCCACACACGCGCGCCCTCGAGGTCGAACTTCGAGCGGGCCATCTTTAGCTCCTGTCGAAGCGCGACGAGGTCTGGCCTTCGTTCGTGGGCGAGCTCCAGGGCCCTGGTCCGGTCAGTTGTGATTGGAACGACCGCCATGGAGCCCACAGGCTTGAGCTTGCTCTCTTCCCCGGGGCGTCCGAGCAGGGCTGCGATCCGGACCAGGGAAGCGCGTTGCCGAATCGAGACCCGCGTGCGAGCGTTTAGGGCTCGCCGCTGATCCAAGCGCACGAGGTTTAGCTCCACTTCAGGGATCTGCTTCGCCCTGTATCGCGCCTCGGCAGCCGTGAGGAGCCCCCCCGCGATATCCAGATTGCGCTGGACCAACCTCTCGCGCTCTTGAAGGGAGAGATACTCGAAGAAGGCCGTCGCGACCGCCGCTTGAACCAGCCGCTCCGTGTTCGCGACGACAGCAGCCGCGCGCCCAATGTTCGCGTCGGCGACGGCGACCTGGTGGCCGCGCTGCCCTCCAGTTTGAAAGGTCTGCGAGAGCCCAACTTGGTAGAGGGCGTCGCCCTGGCTTTCGAAGGGAAGGCTACGCGCGATCTCTGCGGACAAGACCGGGTTGTAGGGCCACTGGTCAGCGGTGATCCGTTTCGCTTCGGAGACGCCGAGGCCGGTCCGCGCGGCCAGCAGCCTTGGGTTGTGCGCTCGCGCGAGTGCAAGCGCTTCCGACAACGACAGACCGTCGTCCAGATTGACGATTGGTTCTGTCGATTTCGCCGACCCGACCCGAGCGACGTCTGCTGCCCCCGCCCTATCTGCAGGGGAGCTATCTAGGGGGGCATCGGTCGTGGAGCACGCCATGAGCGCGAGCACGCCTAGGCTCAAACCGCTTGCTCGGATCCCGGAACAGACCCGGACACCAAGCGAGTTGGGGCCTTGCTGGAGTGGCACTAGTGCTGCCCGCCAGAAGTCCCGGTACGGGTGAATGTAGGGGCGGGGTTTACCCCC
>JAESQQ010000287.1 GCA_016765095.1 Planctomycetota bacterium
ACCTCAGGAGCTGTAAACCCCGCACCCTACAGATCGCGAGAGGGCCCCTCCGCAAGGCGCCCTATTCGACGGCTCACAACACGCCTTGGTAGGGGCGGGGATTTACCCCCGCCCAGCCCCCCAGACCTTGCCGCTCGGCCTCTCTGGAGCCTCCCCGCGTACTTAACCGTCGCTACCTCAGGAGCTGTAAACCCCTCCCCTGCGAAAGCAATGGGGTGTACCGCAACTTGTGATGGGCAGCACGAGTCGACCTGTTGGCGCTGCGGGTCCCTAAGCCTCGAGCAGCTCCAGCGCGACCTGGAGGAGCACGTTCGCGGCGGCCTCACACTGAGCCACGGTCGAGAACTCGCGGGGGTTGTGGCTGATCCCCTCGTTCTCACCCGTCGCGAACACGACCCCGGCAGGGCAGACGCTGGCCCACTCCTGAGCGTCGTGGCCAGCGCCCGAGACGAGCTCGTGGGCGTCGAGCCCGAGGTCTGAGGCGACTCGCGCCATCCGAGTGCGAATCCCCTCGTCGAAGCGAACGGTCCGCGTTTCGGCAGTCACGCGACGCTCAATGATGACGCCCTCCTCCGCCTCGAGCTTGAGATAGAGCACCTCAAGGTCCGCTGCCGCACGCCCCATGGCCTCGTCGTCGAGGTTCCGAACATCAACGGTCAGAGAGCAGCCGCTTGGGATCACGTTGACTCGGCCCGGGTGGAACTGGTTCCTGCCGACCGTCGCACGCATTTCGCCGTAGTCACCCGACGTGCACATGTCCCGAAGCGAGACATTGATCCGAGCTGCGGCCAGGCCGGCGTCGCGGCGGAGGTAAGTCGGGGTCGTCCCGGCGTGGGCCGAGCGACCCTGGATCTCCAGCTCTTGCCAGCGAATCGCTTGAACTCCCGTCACGAGGCCGACTTCGTGCTCGCCACGGAGGAGGACGGGCCCTTGCTCGATGTGGAGTTCGAGGAAGGCGTGCGGCTTGGGCGCGCTCGCCGTCCCCAAGAAGCCGATCGCCTCGAGCGCCTGCTCGACGGTGATCCCGTCGCGATCAGTCAAGGCGTAGGCCTGCGCCAGCTCGATCCGGCCGGTCGCGACCGCGCTCCCGAGCATGTCCGTCCCGAACCGACAGCCCTCCTCCTCGGTGAAAAACGAGATCACGAGCGGGCGCTCGGGGGTCCGCTTGGCCTCGCGGAGGACGCGCACGATCTCAAGACCTGAGAGCACCCCCAAGGAGCCGTCGAAAATGCCACCGGACGGGACCGAGTCAATGTGGCTCCCGATCAGAAGCGGAGCCAGATCGCGGCTCCCTGCCAACTTCCCGTAGACGTTTCCGATTGGATCGACGCTGACCTCGAGCTCGAGCTCCTCCATCCAGGACATGATCTGACGCCGCGCTTTGGCGTCCTCAGCCGTGAGAGCGAGGCGATTGACGCCCCGCAAGCCCGACGGCTCGTCCAGGTAGCTCCCGATCTCCCCCAGGGATTGGACCGAGGCAGAGAGTCGTTGAGCGTCAACGCGGAGGGAAGTCAGGGGCAAGAGTCACCTTCGAGACAGCCACTATCCCAAACCCGAGCCCTGCAAAAAACGCGCAAGGAGTCGAACACTTAGAGAAGCTCTAGCTCCAGGATCGGCTGCCCCTGCTGCACGTCTTCACCGTCTTCAACGAGGTGCCGAACGAGGCGCGCGCGCTCAGGCAGTCCGGTCCCCAGCGAGGGATCGCCGTAGCGAACCTGGAAGAAAGTCTTCATGACCTCGATCAACCCGAGCGTGTCCGAGGCGTTGATCTCCTGGCCGACGGTCAGGTAGGCCGGACGATCGGGCGCGGGGCGGTGGTAGAACCGGCCGACCTGGGGCGAGCGGATCACGAGGTCACTCGCGTCGAGAGCCTCGTCCGCAGGGGTCGGGGCCGCGAGGTCACCCGCACCCTCGATCGGCTCGAGGACCAAGAAGACGTCGCCGTAGCCGAGCGCCTGGGGGCCTTCGGGGGGGGGACCCGTGACCCGGCCCAGGACCCCCTCGGGGACTTCGAGCCGAAGCCGTCCCTCGAGAGTCCGTAGGACGCCTGCCTGAGCGCCGGGCACCAGCGCCGCTCCCAGGGCGGGTCGGTCCTCCAAGATCCCGACTTCGGGCGAGAGGAGTTCGAGGGCCGGCTCACGGCGGACCCCGCAGGGCGCGCTCGTGCGGGGAGGCGGCGGAGTCAAGAGCTGGAGGTCGTGCAGGCTCCAGATCCGCGGATTCTTGACCGTTCGATAGCCGAGCGAGTGATAGCAGAGCTCGACGAGGCTCTCGAGTTGACCCCGCAGCTCGCCGAGGGTCACGATTTCGTCGGTGTCCAGCTGTCGCGCGGCGACGTAAGGATCCATGTCCTGCTCGATCCGGGCTTCGACGTCCTTCATGCTCTGGGCGATCGCCTCGCGCTCGTCGGCGTCGGTCGCCTTGATCTCGAAGTCGTCGTCGAGCTTGGTCCGGTGGCTCGCGATCGAGAGGGTCCGGCCCTCCATAACCGACAGCCGCGAGACCGGCGTCGAGAGCTGAACGATCGGGTCGTAGGGCCGCCCGCTCATGGCGTAGTAGCCGGCCCCTGACGCGCGTCGCAGGAGGACGGTCAAGACCGGCGTCTGCTGAGTCGAGTTGGCATAGATCAGGCTTGAGCCGAGGCCGAGGAGTCCGAGCCGCTCGGCTTCCTCGCCAATATCGAACCCCGAGATGTCCTGGAGCCAGACCATGGGCAGCCCGTCGCTCGAGCAGGCGCGCGCGAACTGGCTCAGCTTGGCGATCCCCTCGCGATAGAGGATCCCGCCCGGACGCTTGTACCCAGGGCGCTGGGGATCGTCGATCAGGCCCGGGTTGTTGATCACGAACCCCGCGTAGAGCCCGCCGATTCGACCCACGCCGACCACGATCTCTTGGCCGAGGTGCGGCCAGAGCTCCCAGAAGAGTGAGCTGTCAACGAGCCGAGCCAAGACCTGGCGCGGGTCGTAGGCCACCCGGTGGTCGACCGGCACGATCGAGGCCAGCTCGGCAGGGTCGAAGCGTGGCGCCGCCGCGTCGGCTGCTCCGCGGTAGTAATCGGCCGCGCCGGTCGGGAGCCGTTCGATCTCCGCCCGGATCCGCCGGAGCGCCGTCGCGTCGTCGGGGACTCGCTCGTCGGCGCAGCCGCTGCGGTGGACGTGGACCTCAGGGCCACCAATATCAAGCGAGGTGATGTTCTGGCCCTTGGCGCCTTTGATGAGGGCCGCGCCCGCGATGACCATGTAGGCCTGCTCGGTCATGATGACTCGATCGCTGATGATCGGCATGTAGCCGCCACCCGCGATGCAGTCGCCGAACACGCCCGCGACCTGCGGGACCCCTTGGGCCGAGAGGCGCGCGTTCATGGTGAAAATGTGGCCCGCGCCCTTCGCCCCAGAGAACGTCTTGCTCTGCTCGGGGAGGTAGAGCCCGGAGCAGTCGACGAGGTAGACGACTGGGATCCGGAGCCGAAGCGCCATCTCCTGAGCGCGTTCGATCTTCTCGGGTGTCTGGGGCCACCAACTCCCCGAGGCGACGGTGTTGTCGTTGGCGATCACCATTGCCCAGCGGCCGGCGATCCGAGTGAACAGGCACCACACGCCAGCGTTGGGGCTCTTGAGCTTGCCCCCAAAGAGCGTCCCGTAGTTGACGAAGGTCCCGATCGGAACTCGGGGCGCGCCGTCGTCCGCGAGGAGGTCGATCCGCTCGGCGGTCGTGAGCTTGCCCTTCTTGTGGACCCGCTCGACGTATTTCTCGCCCCAGCCCGCCGCGACTTCGGCCCGGCGCTCGTAGAGGATGGCCTCGCGCTCGCTCATTCGAGCGCGGTTGTCAGCAGCGTCGGCAGCGGAGGTGAACTGCTCGAGGGGAGCCCCGATCGGCTCGAGGGGGACGTGGGCCACGGGCTACTCGGTCCACCCCGGGATCGCCCGGGTGTCGTAGTCACCAGCGACAAACGCTGGCGCCGCCAAGACGGCTTGGTGAAGGGGGGCCGTGGTCTGGATCCCCTCCACGTTCAGCTCGCCGAGGGCAGTCTGGAGTTTGGCAATGCAGCTCGCTCGATCCGGCGCGTGCGCGATCAGCTTGGCGATCAAGGAGTCGTAGTGGGGAGGAACGGTGTAGCCGTCCTCGACGTGGGTGTCGACGCGGACTCCCGTCGGCCAGCGGAGGTTTCTGAGGGTCCCTGGGCTGGGGCGAAAGCCCTCGCTGGGGTCCTCAGCGTTCAGCCGGATCTCGATCGCATGGCCCGAGAACTCGACCTCGGCCTGGGTGATCCCAAGCGGCTCCTGGGCGGCGACTCGCAGCTGCTGCTCGACGAGGTCGATTCCGGTTCGCAGCTCGCTGACGGGGTGCTCGACTTGGAGCCGCGCGTTCATCTCCATGAACCTCAGGACTCCCTCCTCGTCGAGGAGGTATTCGATGGTGCCCGCTCCGGCGTAGCCGAGCGCTGCTGCGGCCTTCGCCGAGCGCTCGCCCGCGGCCCGGGCCTCGTCTGGGGACAGAGCGGGACTCGGCGACTCTTCGAGGAGCTTCTGGTGGTTGCGTTGAATCGAGCACTCACGAGCGCCGAGGTGGATCGCGTTCCCGTAGTTGTCGCCGAGGACTTGGACTTCTATGTGCCGTCCACCCGCGAGGTAGCGCTCGAGGTAGAGCGAGCCGTTTCCAAACGCAGCTTGGGCTTCCGCAGACGCCATGTTGAAGGCGTCGGCCAGGCCGCTCTCGTCGTCGCAAAAGCGCATTCCTCGTCCGCCCCCACCTGCGTCAGCCTTGAGGATCACCGGGTAGCCGACCTCGGCTGCGAGCGTTCGCGCCTCTTCGACCGAGCCCACGAGCCCAAGAGAGCCCGGGATCACCTCGAGCCCCGCCGAGCGCGCGGCTTGCTTCGCCTGGAGCTTGCGCCCCATGAGGCGCATGACGCGAGCCGAGGGGCCGATAAAGCTCAACCCGTGCTGAGTGCAAAGCTCGACGAAGAGCGGGTCCTCGGAGAGGAATCCCCAGCCGGGGTGAATCGCAGTCGCCCCCGTCTGGAGGGCCGCCTGAATCACCGCTCCGCGACGGAGGTAACTCTTGCCTGAGGGCGCGGGTCCGATGCAGACGACTTCGTCCGCGAGGCGGGTGTAGGGCGCGTCCCGATCCGCTTCGCTGACCACGACCACGACCTCGATCCCGAGGCGCTGAGTGGTTTTGAGGACGCGCTGCACGACTTCGCCGCGGTTGGCGATCAAGATGCGTTTGAACATGAGCGCCGAGTCTATCCGGGCAGGATGGGGGAGGCACCCACGAGCTACTCGGTCTTCTTGCCCTCCAGTTGTGCTCGCCGCCGGGCCTTGAGCCGCTCAATGATCTCCTTGCGCTTCGCGTCGCTGAGCTTCGGCTTGGCCGGCGTCCCGAGCAGCTTCTTGATCGCGGCTTCGAGCTCTGCAGGGCGGAACCCACGGGGACCTCGGCCCCCAGCGAACGCGATCTTGCCCTTGGTGTCGACCAGGAACAGGCGATCGGGCATCGCAAAGTAAGCCGCGTCGGTTGAGTTCTTCATGTCGTCGATCAGCACAGGCAGCTTGAGCCCGAGGTCGAGCCGACAGGTGCTCGCCACGCTCAGGCGCTCGCCGAAGGTCTTCGGCTCGTTGACGTTCCCGCTCATCGGACGGTCACCGTCAGCGGCGTGCGCTTCCCGAATGTAGACCACGTAGAAGTCGATCGTCTTGGAGTGGGTCTTGTAGAGGCGATTGAGGGCACTCACCGAGCGCCGAAAGGGAGGTCAGGTGTAGCTGCCAAACACCAACGCCACGGGCCGCTTCTTACACACCTCGCTCAGCTTGACCTTCTCCTTTGACTTCTCGCCCTTGGCGGTCAGGCGGTGGAGGACGAAGTCTGGGGCCTTAGCGCCGACCTTGGGGGCCTTGTCGGGACCCCGCCGACCTTGGGCGATCGCGGGGGCGGTCAGCAGGATCACGAGCGCGAGCGGAATCAGGAGTCGAGTCACAGTGCCTCCAGGGCCGGGTTCGAAGCCTTGGCGATTCTGAGCCCCGGCTGCCCTGAGGGCAAGGATTCTCAGAATCCAAATCCGCCCGAGCGCTCCTGCTGGCCGTCGATCAAGATCCGCAGGACTCGCTCTGGGGCCAGGAACAAGAGCCGCGTCGTCGGCGTTCGCTGCGAGCTGGCCGGGTCGTCTTCGTAGACCTCAAACCCCAGCAGGTCGCCGTCCGCGACCTCACGCACGAGCGGTTCGGAGACGTGGAACTTGGCGTCGGCGAGTTCGAGGAGGACGCGCCGCTCCCTGAGGCCTTCAGGGCCCAGGTCTGTAGAAGCACAGGCCTCGGCGACGAGCGTCAGGATTTGAGTCCAATTCACTGGATCCCCTAGGTCGGAAAGGTCACGGTCCTGGCTGGGAGGCGACGGCCGGGTTTTGGCGCTAGATTAAGACGGATGGCCGAATCCCTCGTCCACGAAGTTGAGTTCGGGACCCTGGAGATTCCAGGGTTCACCTTTCTCCGTCAGATCGGAGCGGGGCGCGGGGGCGTCGTGCTCAAAGTTCGCCAGGACGAAGCGACGCTCGCGCTCAAGGTCCTCGATCCAAAGGTGTTCCCCGACGAGGCCGCTCGAGAGCGGGTCCTCGAGAGCCTCCGCGCGGTCCAGGCCCTCGATCACCCCAACCTCGTGGTGCCCAGGGAAGTCGGATTCAACGATCCCCATGTGTGGATCCTGACCGACCTCGTGGAGGGAGTCAGCCTCGAGAAGATGCTCGAGGTCGACGGAGCCCTCCCGATCAACGACGTGCTCGCGATCACCCAAGGATTGCTGGAAGGCCTGATCGCGCTCGAGAACGCTGGAACCGTCCACGGCAACTTGACCCTCGGAAACGTGCTGGTCGATCTCTACGGACAGACGCGCTTGACCGAGGCCGGCCTCGTGCCCACGCCAAGAAAGGGAGAAGATCCTCCGCTGGGGGCCTCGCCTCTCTGTCACCCCAACTACCTGGCTCCCGAGCGAATCTTAGGCCTCGCACTCGACGCGCAAACCGATCTGTTCTCGGTGGGGGTCTGCGTCTATCGAATGCTGACCGGAGCCTGGCCCTTTCCCGACGTCGCAGGCGCGAAGCTCAACGCCTGCCACGTCAATCAGAACTTGCCCGATCCAGGGCTGATCATAGAAGACCTCCCACGCACCGCCGCCGCCGCCTTCGTCAGTTGGTTGACGACTCGCGACCCCCTCCACCGCTACCCCAACGCCGGCTCGGCCCTCGCCGATCTGGTCCAGATCGTGGGCGGAGAGGACCCGACTGGACCCCACGGCGGAGGGGACGAAGACGTCGATGGGGACACGACCTCAGGCCCCGCCTTCGACTTCGGAGCCCACCTCGACGACGACGAAGAAGAAGACACGATCCAACGAGCGAGCTGCCCGTATCGCGTCCGACTCTCCTCGCGAGGAATGACACTCGCTGAGATCGACCTCGATCAGGATCGGGCAGCGATTGGTCGCAGCCCCCAGAGCGCGATCCACATTGACAACCCAATTGTCTCGCGACGACATGCTGAGATCCAGCGCCAGGGGCACACGTTCATCGTGGCCTCGTTGAGCGCCACCAATCACACGGTCGTCAACGGAGATCGAGTCGTCGACTCGGTCCCGCTCCACCCCGGTGACCTGATCGTGATCTCCGACAAGTTCCACCTCGAAGTCGACTGGGACCCACGCATTCGCGTCACACTCGACGACGACCCGACCCCGCCGCGTGCCAGCCCTCGACCCGAGGAGCCACGATCTTCGGCGTTGACGCGCCCCGTCAGCCGTCCGACAAGGCCTGTCCTCGAAGCCTTCGCGAGTCCGCCGACCCCAGTCGAACCCGCGCGCCAGCTCGACGCACCGACCCCGGTCGAGCCGGCCCGACAGCTCGACGCGCCGACTCCCGTCGAGCCCGCCCGCCAGCTCGAACCAGTCCAGCAGCTCGAACCCCCGCTCGTTGCCGAGGCGACCGCCCAGCCTCAACCACGTCAGCTCGGTAACTCTGACGATGCCAATCGGAGCGCGATCTGGCGCGCGCCCCGGGGATATCTGGCCTTCGCTCGCGGCGGGAATGAAGTTCGGAGCTTCGTCAGCCACGGGTTCCAGGTCGGCAGCTCAGCGGCCTGTGAGCTTCGGCTCTCCCGAGATCTGCCCCGCAAGGCGGCGCTCGTGGTCCGCGGCTCCGACGGGTATCGCCTCTACAACGTCTCGCCCGAGGCCGGCGCGGTGACCCTCAACGACGAGCCGCTCTCGGACCAAGCCGTGCTCGAGCCGGGGGATCGGATCCTCGTCTACGGGCAGGTGATTCTGTTCGACATCGAAGAGGCGCGTTGAAATCTCTCGACGCGCTGAGGGCTCTACTTCAGCTCCTCGACGGACGCGGCTACCGGGCCTACAAGGAGATCGTTGGCCCCTACGCTGGCCCCGGTTGGGAGCTCTGGATCGACCACGTCCAAGGTGACCCCTTCGCCGCCCCGTCTCGGGTCCGGCTCCTCCTCCCGCCCCCCACCGCAGACCTCCCGAGCTGGGCGCTCCGCGATCGGAACCGTCGTTGCTCGGCGGCCGACTTCCTCAATCGCGCCTTGATCGAGTGCCTCGGGCGCGCCTCTCAGCGCGACGGCAGCGGTCGTTCGGGAGAGGTCTCGGCGCTCCGCCCAGGACAAGAGGTCCTCGAGCGAACAAGCGTCGTCCTGTTCGCCGACGGAGAGCTCGAGCTGCGGTTCACGGTCGGACTCCCTGCGCAGGGGCGCCGCGTGCTGGGCCGAGCAGCGGTCCAGCTCCTCTGCGAGCGGATCCCAGCTCTGGTCGACGACCTCGCCAGGGCGGCCCAAGACCTCGACCCCCTCAAACGTCACATTGAGACTGTCGAGGACGCTCAAGCGCTTCGTGCTCAGCTCGAGGAGCGGGGGCTCGTGGCCTTCGTCGCCGAGGGTGCCTCCCTCCCGCGCCGCTCTGGCGTTGACGAACGACCGCTCAGCGACGCGCTCTTGCTCGAGGTCCCAAACGAGCTGCGGGTCACGCTCGAGACGCCAAACGGCGGGCCGCGGGTCGGGCTCGGCGTTCCACGCGGCGTGACCCTGATCACAGGCGGCGGGTTCCACGGAAAGTCGACCCTGCTGCGGGCTCTGGAGTGCGGCGTCTACGACCACCTTCCAGGCGACGGGCGCGAGGCCGTCGTGACCCTCGCCTGCGCCGTCAAAGTTCGCGCGGAAGACGGACGAGCCACGAGCGACGTCGACATCTCTGCGTTCATAGGCGAGCTCCCCGGTGGCCAGGACACGCGCGCGTTCGCGACTCAAAACGCGAGCGGATCGACGTCGCAAGCCGCAGCAGTGATCGAGGCCCTCGAGCTCGGCGCGCGGGTCCTCTTGATCGACGAGGACACCTCGGCGACCAACTTCATGATCCGCGACGCACGGATGCAGGCCTTGATCGCGCCCGACAAGGAGCCGATCACGCCCCTCCTCGACCGGGTCGGGGACCTCCGGGAGCGCGGAGTCTCACTCGTGGTCGTGGTCGGCGGCTGCGGGGATTACCTCGACGTGGCCGACACCGTGATCTCGATGGACGAGTACCGCCCGCGCTGCGCGACCGAACGAGCGCGCGAGGTCGCGAGAGCGCTCCCGACGCGACGCAGCGCGACCCTGCGCGCGTGGCCAGAGGCGCGAGCACGAGTCCCCCGTCCGAGCGCTCTCCCCAGCGGACGCCGTCGGGGAGAGCGCCCCAAGATCCGGGTCCCGGCCCTCGATCGCTGCCTGTTCGGGGACCTCGAGGTCGCGCTAGGCGGCGTCGAGCAGCTCGTCGAGGAGGCGCAAGTCCGCGCAATCGCGGAGGCCTGGTGCTGGGCCGCAGGCGGGATCATGGACGGGCAGCGGCCCGTGGCGGAAGTCGTGGCCGGGATCATGGAGCGGATCGAACGCGAGGGGTTGGAGGTGGTTCAAGTCCACCCCGCCGGCAACCTTAGCGAGTTTCGGGGGCACGAGCTGGCGGCCTTCTTGAATCGGCTGCGCGGGCGGGTGGTGCGGTCGCTGGAGGACTGAGGCGATTGGGGCGTGCGGATGCTCTTCCACAGCCAGGTCGCCAAGAGAGAAGACGTGCTCGCTGGAGATAGGTGGGGCTGAGCGCCGATAAGCGGTCATGGAACAGCCTCTCCCCACTCAGGCTCCTTGGCGCCGTCGCGCTCGCCGCGTCGTTGCCGGCCTCCTCCTGGGCGCGACACTTTCCGGAGGTGCGCTGCTCCTCGACGGGCGGGACCGTGAGGGGCCGGCAGACGTAGCGGTCGTGCTCGGTAGCAAGGTGCACGAGAGCGGGGTGCCCTCGGAGCTCTTGCGAGATCGACTCGATCGCGCCGTCGACCTCTTTCGGGAGGGACGGGTTCGCTACGTCCTGGTCAGCGGCGCTCTCGGGCAGGAGGGACACCAGGAGGCTGACGTGATGGCCGACTACTTGATCGCTCAGGGGGTACCAGACAGCTCGGTTCTTCGCGACCCAGAAGGCTGGACGACGTACCACACAGCCATTCACACGGCCGAAATCCTTCGCGCTCGGGGTTGGCGCCGGGCAATCGCAGTCTCGACCTATTACCACCAGAGCCGCTGCCGAATGTCGTTCGAGCGAGCGGGCGTTCCCGTCGTCCTCACAGCGAGGGCTCGCGTTCGAATGACCCCGCGTGACGCCTACTCGATCCCTCGCGAAATGCTGGGTTGGCTCTACTACGCGGTGCGCCCCTACTGATCCCGCCGATCCAAGCAGACCCGGAGTCCGACCTTGGGGTTGCGGACTTCGGGGAGGGCAGACTTGCGGTAGGTCGCGTGGGACACGCCTGCGCCGCTGCTGCTGTGCGCGCCGCCGCGGATCACGCGCTGATCCCCGTCGCTGGGTCCGCGCGGGTTGACCTGGGGATCTGGGGAGTAAGTGCTCGGGTGGTCGAACACCCACTCCCAGACGTTGCCGACCATGTCGAAGCAGCCGAAGGGGGCGACGCCGCGCGGGAAGGATCCGACCGGGCTCGTGTAGGGATAGCGATCGCCAGTTGGCGGCGGGGCCTCGAAGTTGCCGCGCGTCTTGTCGAGGGGGCCCAGTCCCCAAGCGTGCGTCAGACGCTGGGGGCCTCGGGCAGCGTGCTCCCACTCGGCCTCCGTCGGGAGGCGAAGGCCAGCCCAGGTGCAGTAGGCCTGGGCTTCGGACCAAAGGATCGCGTGCACCGGGTGGTTGTCCTCGACTGAGAACAGAGGTTCGTGGGGCGTCTTCCCCTTCGCGAGGCAGAAGCGACGAAACTGCTCCCAGGTGACTTCGAACTTGCCGAGGAAGTAGCCGTCGAGCCGGACCTCATGCTCGGGACCCTCAGCGAGGCGAAAGCGCTCGTCGGGTCGGTTGCTGCCGAGGCGAGTCGTGGCCGGCGGAATCCAGATCAGGATCGAATCGTCAGCGCGATTGCGACACCCGGCCTCGCTCAATTCCAGGGCCTCGGGCAGCGGGAGCTTGGGTCGCCGGGCAGGCGTCAACTCGAGAAACCAGGCAGGCAACTCGAGGGTCACGCTGCGTGTCTCTGCGCTGGACGCGCCCTCTGACGAGATCGCCCGAAGCTCGAGGTGGTTGACGCCGGGGGTCAGCGGGACAACGAACGAAAAGGGACCCGGGCGGACACGAACCGGGGCGCTCAACCCCGTGACGTGCAGTTCGACCCACTCCGAGCGCGACTCGACTCGGCCCGTGATCTCGACCTGGCTCGTGTTGGAGCAGCGCTGCGTGTCTTGCGGCGCAACCCAGCTCAGCTCGGGCGGGGCCGGAGAAGCCGCTTGAGCGAGGCTGGCTAGGGCGGCGCCCAGGAGCAAGAGCGCGAGGACGCTGCCGCCAACAGCCCAGCCGCGCTTACTCCGGGGCCGGGCCTCGAGCGACTCCCCTTGCAGGTAGCGGTCGAGGTCGTCTGCGAACTGAGCCGCAGTCGAGGTCCGCGCCTTCGGGTCGCCCTCAAGCGCGCGCAGAGCGATCTCGGCTAGGTCCGTTGGGACTTCGTAGGCCTCGCTCGTGGGCGGCTCTACGACCCCCTTGCGAGCTCGCGCGAGGTAGTCGAACCACGACGAGGCCTCAATCGGATGCCTCCCCGCGAGGGCTTCGTAGAGGATCACCCCCAGAGCCCAAACGTCCAAGCTGGGGCTGGCGGTTCGCCCGAAGGCTGCCTCGGGGGCCATGTAGCGCGGGGTCCCCACCAGCGCGCCCGAGCGTGTGATCCGCTCCATGTCGGCGGCGGCCGCGATGCCGAAGTCCGCGACTCGGACCCGGCCGTGGAGGTCGACGAGCACGTTCTCCGGCTTCACGTCGCGGTGCACGACGCCCGCCTCGTGTGCGTGGGCGAGCGCGCGAGCGACGTCGCGCAGGGCCTCGACCTTGGCCTCGAGGCTGAGGGTCGGCAAGACCTCCTTGAGTGTGCGCGCGCTCTCGACGAACTCGTAGACGCAGTAGGGCGTCTCCTCAGAGACCCCGGCGGCGTGAATCCCCACGATGCCTGGGTGACGGAGTGAGGCGGTGATGAGCCCCTCGCGGCGGAAGCGCTCGAGGCGCTGCGGGCTCACGCGCAGGTCGCCCTTGATCAGCTTCAGGGCGACTCGCTGACGGTTGGTGCGGTGCTCGGCTAGGTAGACGACCCCCATAGCACCCTCGCCAAGCTTCTCGAGGAGTGCGAAGTCGCCGACGACGCGGAGCGGGAAGCTCTCGAAGGGGCGATCGTGTTCTCTGCCCTCTGGGGCCCCAGACTCGGCGCGTGTGGTCCCGGTCGGGTCGTCGTCGGGATCGGGAGAGGACGCGGCGCTCGGAGGGATCTCCAAGTCGGCGCGCTGGGTGGAGTCGGGCGGGTCGGGCACTCGCCCTAGCGTGCTCAATGCCGAGGCTCTGTTCAAGCCCGGCTCGGCGCCAAGCGCTTCTAAACGGAAGTTCGTGATTCTGAGTGGTTGCGCAGCACCGAGACGTTCTCAAGTGGCGACCGAATCACGAATTCCGTTTCTAGAAGATTGAATCTAGTAAAGCGGAGCACGATTCTGACGGGGGTCGCCTTCCTAGCGAAGGGGAGTCGTGAGACCACACTTGCGGGCGACCTCTCAGGATCGTGGCCTCCGGTTTAGCGACGGGTGGTTTCGAGCCCGGCCGCTCCGAGGAGGGCTGAGAGCGAGTGCTGAGTAAAGTCGACACGGACTTCCCCGCGCTTCCCCGCGGCGTCGTCGTCCCCCTCGAGGAGCCCACGTGGGAAGGCTCCGCAGAGATCCGGTCGAGCCGGCAGTTGGAGTTGCGAGGCCTTCAAGAAGCGCGCCCCGAGCTTGATTCCGGCCAGGAGACGAGGCCGGAGCGGAGCGCCGGGGCTCGTGGCGGGGAGGCTCGAGTAGGCGACGAGGCCTTCCAACCGTGTCGCGGACGGACACACCGATCCGGAGTGGTGGAAGCTCCCCGGGTAGCGACCGACGGCTCGGATCTCAGCTTGCACGTCGAGGAACAGAGTCGCGAGCCGGTCGAGGTGGCGGCGGACAGCAGCCGCAGGGACCGGCGAGGAGCGGAGCTCGCTCCAGAGAGGGAGGAGCTCTGAGCCTGCGATCAAGAGCCAGTGGTCATGGGGGAGCTTGGAGGCCGGGATATCGACACGCGAGAGGACGAGGAAAGCGGCCGCGCGCGCGGCGGCCACCAGCCAGGCCGGGTCGGGGTCGAGGGCATAGAGCCGGAGCAAGCCGAGGATCGCCTCTCCCGGGTAGTAGAGCGAGACGAAGGAGCTCCAGCCACAGGCGTCGAGGTAGCGCTTGGAGCGAAAGCTGCCGTCCTCGCGCTGACAGAAGAGGACGAAGCGGGCCAGCCCTCGGAGCTCGTCTAGGGACACCAGGCTCGAGTCGAGGCGGTGGGCAGCCGAGAGCGCGACCAGGCCGAGGCCCGCCCCACCGAGCTTGGCCACAGGGCGCGTGGTCTCCTCACCGATCCTGGACGCGATCACACGCGTCTTGGGAGCGCCGGGGAGGGGGCGGAGGTGGTGGGTGACGAGGTAGCGGGTCGCCCGCCGAATCGCAGCCTCTGCGTTGGGGTCGTGGCGCGCGCGCCAAGCCTGATCGAGGGCGTAGATCGCACCCGCGTGGCGGAGGACGTTGTAGTCGCCCGCGCTCTGATCGCCCGGCACGCTGACGTGGAGCCGATAGGCAAACCGACCCTCGGCGTCGCAGGCGCTCGCGAGGTAGGCCGTCGCCGACGCGATCGGATCGGAGGCCGGCGCCACGAGCGCAGGCTTCGCGCGCGGCGCCTG